>JADFIX010000144.1 GCA_022566435.1 Planctomycetota bacterium | reverse complement strand
AGGAACTCGCCGAAAAGGGAGTCGGCTATACCGGGGGTTTTCTCAAGTCCCGGCTCCGCGCGGCAGAGTAAGCACGCCCGAGGCGCGTTTTAGAAATTGTACGAACTCTTCGATCGTGAGCGTCCCCTCGCATTTCGAAAGGAGGCGGCCATGGGAATCGACCACCGCGAAGGTCGGCGTGAATTGTACTTCGTATCGTCGTGCCAAATCCGTCCGAACGGTGGCGTCCAGGCGCACCGGTACGAAATCCTGCAGCGTGCGCTTCACGTCCGCGTGGGACAGTACCGTGCGATCCATGATTCTGCATGGCGTACACCCCGGCATGTAGAACGCGACAAGAACCGGGTGACCGCTCTTGGACGACTCGCGGAGAGCGTCGTCAAGATCGTCTCCCCAATCGGAGAGATCAGCCGAGGGACTCGAAACCGCGAGATACATAAAGCTCGCGGCCAGCATCAGAAGGAGTAGCCAAACCGGCTTGTTTACTGCGCGAGGCGCCATCGTATCATTCATCGGACGACTCATACACTCTTAAAGAACGCTGTACAGCCCAGGCCTATTCCTGTGGCATCAAAATTCCGTGCCGCGGCGAACATGATCGCGAGAGGACCATACAAACGAATGTGGGCACGCGAACGCGGTCTGGCGGACTTCTTACGCATTCGTCGTCGGTCGTCACGAATCCGCGACGACCTCAGACTTGACGTCGCCGCCCTTTGTCAGGCGGAGCTGAATGACTTTCCGCGTTCGCGAACAGGTCATGTGGATGGTGGTCTCCGGCATATCAAAGGAGTGTGATCCGCCGCATGCGGGGCAATCGAATCGTACGAGCATTTTTTTCCGCCTTTTCTTGCGAACGCTGCGGACTCGGAAACTCGCTGCGTTCCGCTCGTTTGTCCGCGCCATCCCATCGTCAGCGATTCCGGTTCATTCGATGGTACTCACGGAGCCGTGGCGAATGCTACTCCAGAAACAGCATCGTGACAACAATGAACAGCGGCACCAAGATGGCCACACTGTACACCATGTAGCCGAAAAAACTCGGCATTTTGACGCCGGCTTGTTCGGCGATACTCTTGACCATGAAGTTGGGACCGTTGCCGATGTACGACATCGCACCCATGAAGACCGCCCCCAGAGAAATGGCCGATAGCAGGGTGACCGCGATCGCACTTCCGTCCGGCAGGGCCAGCATTTCAGCGCCGGGCGCGGTGGGCATGGTCTTGGCCGTCTCAAAGAAAACGACGTAGGTCGGTGCATTGTCGAGGAAACTGGAAAGCACGCCGGTGGCCCAATAGAACCGGTCGGATGACCCCAGATACGGCGCGAGTAACTCTCCACTGGCGTTCAGGATTTCGATCGGGGCCTGCATGCAAATAAAGATACCGATGAACAGGGCGGCGACTTCAATGATGGCGTGGTAGTTGAAGTCGTTCTCCTTTCGGATTTTCTTGCTCGTCAGGCGGAGCGAGAGCACGACCAGTCCCAGCATCAGCAGTTCGCGCATGAAGGGGAAAACCGTGAACCCGAGGATCTTCTCGCCGGGCTTGACCAGGGCGACACACAGCACCACGCCCAGCAGAAGAACGAGATTGATCTTGCCGGTAAGGGTGAGCGGTTGTTTCTCCGTTTCATCTCTCAAAATGTCCTGCGGCGTCTCTTTGCGATAGACCACCGTGTCCCACACGAAATAGATGCCCAACAGAGCGATACAGGTCACGAGCCAGGGTAGCCAGAGCCCCATGGTCCAGAGAAACGGCACTCCCATGAGATATCCGAGAAACAAAGGCGGATCGCCGATCGGCAACAAACAGCCTCCGATGTTGCTGACCAGAAAAATGAAGAAGATGACCGTGTGTTGGACGTGCTTCCGCTCCTGATTCGTTTGCAACAGCGGACGAATCAGCAGCATGCTGGCGCCGGTCGTTCCCACGAAACTGGCGATCAGCGCACCGACCGCGAGAAAAACCGTATTCGTACTCGGGTGGGCCGCCAAATCCCCCTTGAGCGAAATGCCGCCGCTGATGACATACAACGAGAAGAGTAAGACGATGAACGGAATGTATTCGGCCAACATCGCATGTTCCAAGATCGATACGACTTTGTGAACGCCGAACGCCGCGAAGTAGTACGCAAGCGTGATTCCACCGAAGACCGCGGCCACCGCCAGGCGGTTCCGGTTGTTCTCCCACCAGTGATGTGTCTTGGAGATCAGCGGCAACACCGCGATCGAGAGCAGAAGTCCGACAAAGGGAAGCACAGACCAGAGGCTCGGCCCATGGGGCGCGGTGTCGTGGCCGCCGCCGTGACCCACACGGTGTCCCGAAAGTGATTCGAACATCAACAGGGTTAGCGCGATCACGGCCAAAACGATCGCGGCCACTTGCAGCTTCGTGAGATTTTCGGAACGATTCGCAGGCGCTTCCATGGGATTCAAACTGTATTCCATATTCGCCAACTCCAAAGCCTTTGCTACCAAAGTGACAGCGCGGTCGTCGGTACAGGTCGAGTTGAACCCTGTCCGACCGGCCGGTACGTCATGTCGGGGCGGGCCGGGCGTTGAACCCAATACGGGTGAGAACACCCCCCCACAGGGCCGGTACACGCCTATCGGCAAACGCAACGGAGTGGCTTTTCGATTCTTCAAGTTGATCGGACCCAGTGTCCGATTTCAACTCGAAGGGCGGGTATCTTGCCGCAAACACGCTTTGGCGGCCATAGGCCGGCGACGAGTTCTCCCCCCACAAAGAATAAACAAACATCTAAACGTACAACTTGAGCGGGGGGCTGCGGAACATTCCCCGGCGACTCTTTGCGGCGATTCGTCCAGCCTTACGCGATTCGACAATTCGTTACTTGACCGCCCACTTGTGCAATGCAAAGTTAATGACGCTGGCGGCACCGCGTGCGTCGAGACTGAAAGGTGCCGCATCGACCTCGTACAAGGGAGACTCCTGATGATTCGTTATGGGACGTTCGCGCTAGTTTGTCTCTTTCTACCCGGTTGTTTCTATTTCTTCCCGCCGGTCGGCGGGCCCAACGGAGGCGATCTCACCGGCTTGTCCACGCTCAAGCGGTTCCAATCCGAGCAGGAGCTGACGGACTACCTCAGATCTGAGATTTCCGGCCGAAGCGGCAGCGTGGGCGTTGGGGCCGATTTCGCGCGATCCGAAGCCCTGGAGGACGGACCCCTGGCAGCGCCGCCGGCAGACGGCGACGTGGCCACAAGTGTTGACGCCGGGGCGGCGGTAGGCGGCGAGAATAATTCGTCGGACGACTCGCAAGGATCTTTCTCTCAGACGACCGTTCAGGAAATCGGCGTGGACGAGTCCGATGTCGTCAAGACCGACGGATCCTACTTGTACGTCATTCATGATTCGCTGCTGCGGATCGTGCGCGTCACACCGCGCGACCAGTTCGGAGTCGTGTCTGAAATGAAACTCGAAGGATACGGACGAGAGATTTATCTTCACGATGGAAAGGTCATAGCACTAACCGAGACCTATGGCGGTTTTTTCGGAGTTGGCGGCGGCCTGCCCGAGCCGTTGATTCTCGAAGACGCCGCGGTGCGTGGTGATGTCCCGCTCGATGAGCCCACGGCAGACGAGCTCGCGTCCACTTCCGTGTCGCCTGATTATCAATACGAACGACCCCGCACAATTGTGACGATTTTCGACGTTACCGCGCCTGACGCTCCCGAACGTCTGTCCAAGACATCGTTCGTCGGCACGCAGTCGTCGAGCAGAATGATCGACGGTGTTCTCCACCTCGTGGTCAGCAACTTTCAGCATGATTATTATGACGTCCTTCCGCTACTCGGGCGGCCGGAACTCGATGTCTCCGCAGTGCAGAGTATCGACATCCTTCCGACGTTCGAGCGAATCGACGCAGAAGGCACGGTCACGTCCGGACCGCTGGTGACCTGGGAAAACATGTATCGTCCCACGGATTCGGACGGGTTCGGCGTGTTGACCGTGGTGAGCATGAATACGAACGATCGAGCGGCGAAATTCAGCGCCGTGGGCATCGTGGCCGAGCCGGGGCTCATCTACTCGTCGACCGACGCACTATACCTGACGGATACGAACTGGGACTTTTTCGGTAACACACGCGAGACGAGCGACATTTACAAACTTGCCTATCATGAGGGCGGGGCGTTGCCGGTGGCGACCGGTACGGTGCGTGGTCGTATTCTGAACCAATACTCGATGGGTGCGCACAACGGGTTTTTGCGCGTGGCGACGAGCGTGAGTCCGGAGTTTTCGCCGTTCGGACAGGTTGGCGAAGGGTCCAACAGCGTGTATGTGTTGGAGACGTCGGACGGTCAGCTTGTCGTGACGGGGGCGATTGAGAACATCGCTCCGGGGGAAACAATTCAATCGGCGCGTTTCTTGGGTGATCGCGGCTATCTCGTGACGTTCCGTGAAATCGACCCTTTGTTCACGCTCAACCTCGCCGATCCGCGTGATCCGCGCGTGGTTGGTGTGTTGAAGGTGCCTGGGTTCTCGACCTTCATGGTCCCCATGGATCAAAACCACCTGTTGACCATCGGGCGTTATATTCCTGAGAACGGTCCATTCTTCTCGCGAGGCGTGCAACTTTCGATTTTCGACGTCACCGATTTCAACGAGCCGAAGCTGAAGCATTTGGAAGTCATCGGCGAAAGCGAGGGTGAGGCCTGGTCCGAAGCGCTGAACAATCCCAAGGCGTTCACTTACTTCGCGGAATCGGGACTCGTGGCCTTGCCGATCGAGGTCTACAACTACGGATTCTTTTTCGACGGTGACGTGGTGTTCGTCGATGGCGACGGCGGCCTGACCGTCGACGCCGACGGTGGTGTCAGTGTTGATGCCGAACCTACCCCTCCGCTGGACAGCGACGTTGTGGTCGAGGAGCCGTTCTTCGTACCGCAGGAGTTTCGAGGGCTGGCCGTCTACCGTGCCTCCACCGATGGCGGGTTCGAGTCCGTCGGTCGCATCAGCACGGAGTTCGACGATGGCTATTACTGGACGGCGTTCACGCGCGGGGTGTTCATCGATGACGACGTATTTGCCGTGACGAACCGAGGGATACGAGGCGCGGCGGTAGCGGACATGGACTCTATCACCCACGACATTCAGTTCGAACTGGTTCGACCGGATTTTCTAATTGATCCCGTCGCGGACATCGGCGTTTCGGTTGGCGACGGCGAGCCTGATCAGTGATAGTAATCAGTATTCAGTTATCAGTTATTAGTCATCAGTCGTCGGAATCAGGTAGCGACTTCTGATGACTGATGACTGACAACTCTTCCTCACGATCGCCAGCGGCGCACGCAGATCATCATGAACGTGCCGAGCATCAACGGCATGAATGCCATCGCCCCACAGCCACTGTCGCTATACAAACTGGGCGATGTGCCGGGTGCGCCCTCCTGATCGATGCCCGAACCGAGCGTCGGGGAGGCGGTTGTCAGCGGGTCGTTCGCCTTTCCATCCAACGGGCAAAGCAGCCCGCCGTTTTTGCTTTCGCCGGAAACGACCTCGAAATCGCCGCTGATCAGGCCGGGACCGATCGGTTGCGAACAACTCGTGTGAATCGTCGTGTTGAGTTCGCCGTTGACATAGATTTTGATCTCGGTCCCTAATGTTCCGACAAAACCCCCATTGCCGGTCGGCGGGCCGGTCAGCGTGAACGATTCGCCGGTAGCCACGACGGCATTAAATACAGGGTCCGTCGAGGGACCGCGCTTGGCGTCGACCGTGATTTGGGCGTTTTCGATGCTGCCGTTGTAGCGCAACGTCAGGACTGTCACCTTACCGTCGCAATCATCACAGTCGTCTGTTTCGTTCCGACAGTCGGCCGAGCATCCGTCGCCGTCTTCGTTGTTGCCGTCGTCGCAATCCTCGCCCGGATCGACCGTGCCGTCACCGCATTCGGGTTGACCACCATCGGGGGGGCACAGCAAACCGCCGTTCTTGCTTTCGCCGGAGACGACTTCGAAATCGCCACTTACCAAGCCGGGGAAAATAGGCTGCGAGCAACTCGTGTGGATCGTGGTATTGAGTTCGCCGTTGACGAAGATGTCGATCTCCGTGCCGAGCGTACCGGCAAATCCTCCGTTGCCGCCGGGCGGGCCGACCAGCGTGAATTCGTCGCCCGGATTGACCAGACCGTCAAAGACGGGGTCCGTGCTCGGACCGCGCTTGGCGTCGATGGTGATTTCGGCATTTTCGATGCTACCGTTGAAGCGCAGCGTCAGGACGGTCACTTTGCCGTCGCATTCGTCGCATTCGTCCCCTTCGGTCCGACAGTCGGCCGAGCATCCATCGCCGTCCTCGTTATTGCCGTCGTCGCATTCCTCGCCGTCGTCGAGGTTTCCGTCGCCGCATCCGGGCTGACCGTCGTCAAGCGGGCACAGGAGTCCGCCGTTCTTGCTTTCGCCGGAAACGACCTCGAAATCGCCGCTGATCAGGCCGGGTCCGATAGGTACGGAACAGCTCGTATGAATCGTCGTGTTGAGTTCGCCGTTTACGAAAATGGCGATCTCGGTACCCAGCGTTCCAAAGAAGCCCGGGTTCCCTGATTGTGGACCGACAATGGTGAACGTGTCGCCCGGATTGACCACCTCGCCAAACACGGGGTCGTTGGTGGGACCACGCTTGGCGTCAATGGTAATTTCGGCGTTTTGGATGCTGCCGTTGTATCGAAGCGTTAGCGTGGTGACCTTGCCGTCGCACTCTTCGCATTCCTCGCAAGGACCGGGACAATCAATCCCGCAGCTACAGGAATCTTCGTCGTCTCCGCAACAGCCGTCGCCGCAAACGGACGGGCAGTCGGTCGGGCAATCGCAGTTGGTTTCATCGCATTCGCAGATGCCGTCACCACATGTCGGCGGGCAGTCCGCGGGGCAGGTGTCGCAGTTCTCGCCGGCATTGGCATCACAGCAGTCGTCGCCGCAACCTTGGCAGTCGTCTGCGCAACTGGTGCAATCTTCGCCGCACTCGCACACCCCGTCGCCGCATGTCGGCGCACAGTCCGTCGGACATGAATTGCAATCCTCGCATGCCGGATCACATGTCCCATCGCCGCAATCCGAGCGGCACACGCCGCCGACACAGGATTCGCACGACGGGCAGCCACAGTCCTCACAACAGTTTTCTTGGTTCTCACCGCACTCGCAGGTGCCGTCGCCGCATGTCGTCGGGCAGTCGTCCGCGCAGGTCTCGCAATTTTCGCCGCAGTTAGGTTCGCACGTGCCGTTCCCGCAGTTGGAGTCACATGCATTCGTCGCGCTGTTGCAGGTCGTGCATAGCGGGTCGCCGCAGCCGCAATCCTGACAACAATTGCCTTGATTCTCTTCGCATTCGCAGACCCCGTCACCGCAGACGGGCGGTCCGCAGTCCTCAGGGCAGGTGCAGGAATCTTCGCCGCGACCGGATTCGCACTCGCCATCGCCGCAAGTCGCGATGACCAGGCCGATGTTGCCCTTGGCCAGACCGCCGAAGCTGGCGGTGAACCCCCCGTCGAAGCTGGACGACTCGCTGACCAGAACGACGCCGATATCGCCGCCGGAGAACATCGCCGCCAATTCCCCGCCGATGGTATCGAATTCAAAGTCGTATAGGTCTGTCGGGGTATCGTTGGCCGGGCCGCGTTTTGACGCCGGGCCACCAGGACCCGCGAAGCCGAACGCCTTGATTTCGCCGGT
>JADFIX010000143.1 GCA_022566435.1 Planctomycetota bacterium | reverse complement strand
TATCCGAGCCGCGACCGTGAGGGAGCGAAGCGCATTGGACGTCTCGAAAGCCTCAAGAACGGCATCGTTCCATGATGCACCATTTATGAGTCACTACACTAGTTCCCGCGGCACTTTCCGTTCTTGCACTTGTTGGAGCAGCACTCGCTGTCGGCGGTGCACGATTCGCCGTTGCCTGCACAACCGCGCGGAATGGGGCAATCAGGATCCGGACCGAAGTCACATGTCGTTCCAGCACCGGAGAATACGCCGCCCATCGCATCACAGTCGGTCGAGGATACCTCGACACACTCACCGGTTTCCAAGCAGCATTTCCCCGAAGGCGCGGCAAGAGCGTCTTGCGGTAAGACAAAACCGTACCAGACGACGAACAAGGAAATCAACACCAGACATGATCCCAAGGTTAAGACTCGCATTTTCATGGCATGCTCCTTTACGTTAGACAGTGTTTCGCGGTTCACCGCTCGCCCGAGCCTACGAGTGTATGGAGCTCATGGGCGCTGGTCAACACAAGTACGTCGGCTTGACATTCGCCTCTTCGGCTAACGTCCTGTGCCGCGAATACCGCGTCCAGGCAGAGAAAACGCAATCAAATCGTGAGGCCCGCCCATTGGATACGAGATTTCCGGTGCCATACTCCCTGGATTCAAGATGCTCCGATACCGGGCTCGGTTTGGGCAAGGGGATCGGCCCATCGGGCGGAAATATGCGTCGTTTTCGCCTCGGAAAGAAGACCGCGGAATCTTGAGGATTTTCGCCCTCGGCCGGACCTATAATCTCTGGGGGTGGGGTTGCTCGTGCGGGTTTCATCCTTGGCGCACGATGGGGTTAACCGACAAAAAAGGAGAAAAACGACGATGAACGATCAAATCGTATGCGGATTCTCAGCGCCCTGTTTTGTCCGGAAAAATAGTCGGTTGAGGGCTTTCTCGCTAGTCGAATTAATGACCGTCACGTTTATCATCTCGGCCCTGATCGCCATTCTCGTGCCCTCACTGAACGGCGCGCGAAACTCCGCCAAGAAGACCTCCACCATGGCCACGCTCCACGCCCTCGAAGCCGGCCTGGAAATGTTCCGTAATGACAACGAACGCCAGTTCGCGCGAACCAACGGCTATCCGCCCTCATTCGCCCATCCTCGAATGCTCGATTCATCCGGAAACGACATTTTCGAGGCGCACGCGGGCGCATTTCCGTTTGACAAGTACCGGCCGGTGGTGTCCGGCGCCCATTGGCTGCCGGCCATGCTGATGGGTGTCGATCAGCAGGGTTATATCAAGGGCAAAACGGTCACCAAGAGGGACAATCTGCGCTACGAGCCCTGGAGGTGGTACACACCCGACCCCCTCGGCGACGGCACGTCGCTCGAGCGAGCTGGCTTCTACGTCGATCCAGGCGGAGTCAAAACCGTTCAAACCAGAGACCTCCCAGGTCGACCGAACGGCGACATGTTCGAGTTGGTCACCGACGAGCTCTTGATCCTACACGACCCCTTCGCATCGCTCCCCGTCATCGTCGATGCCTTCGGGCAGCCCATTCTCTATTACGTGGCCAACGCCCACGGGCGACCGTCGAACATGGTGGAGGACGCACGCAACAAAGAGAACGCGTATTGCGGTGGCCCGCCCGTCTACTTCCACCAGGACAACGAGCTGTTTACCGGTAACGAGGACGCGCGTGGCTGGGATTTTGACGGTCCGCACAAGATCGCCCGTGCCGGTGGTGACTTCACTGCCGATCAGCTTGTCGATGCGAGCAACGTCGAAGCGCAGGAGTCGTTTGCACGGTTCATCGTCGACCGCACGCTCTATCGCAACTTGCTGAACAGAGCCACGGAAGAAAACAGGCCTCCTTCGTGTAACGCGCCGCTCCGTCCCGTCAACGCCGACAGCTATCTTCTGATTAGCGCAAGTGTGGACGGGCGTTACGGAACAAATGACGATGTGACGAACTTCCCGCTGGCCGTCGAATAGCACGCAAGGGCACTCCGTATGCCAAAGGGGGCAGCGACCGCGCCTTGGGCACCGAAGCCGAGACGACGGCGCGAGATTGAAAAGCAAAGCGCAACGGCTGGCGGGTCTTGGCATAAGACCACGCGAACCGCACGGCACTCGTACGATAGCGGTGGCAGGTGAGAAACAGATCAAATCGATGAAATCCGCCCTTGAGTGTACGTTTCCCACACAGCTTACGACGAACGATAAATGACTGTATGGGAGCGAAAGAAGCGGCCCAAGGGTTGGTTTCCGCAACGGTGCCGCTACGGTATCCTGCTGCGTGCGATCTCGGGCTTGACGATGCGGTCATGTCGGGGATCGACGCGCACGGTAGTGAAGGTGGAGCATGGCAGGCGATCATCCAAAACAGGAACACGCCAAACACCTGCGTACCATCCAATTCACGATGTCGCTGTTCAGTGTAGCCTTGGTTGCCGCGGTATTCCTCGATACGAACACTGTCCTGAGTCGCGCGCACAAGCAGGCGCAGAACGTTTACGCCGCGATGAACCACGAGTGGACGTCCTCGTTCGTGCAGGATTATGCGGTGAAGCACATCAGGGATTCCGGGGTCCCTGATGATGCGCTTTCGTCAAATCTGGAGTGGCGTGTTCGTCGACATTCGGAATGGTCGGCCTGGAAATCAGCATACATAGGCTACAGATGGGTCTTCGCTGCACCCGATGAGACGTCGCTCCTTGGAGGTGTCCATGCGGGGCACGAGAGGCTCGAACGCCCACAAACCCTCGGCGAGTTTATTGATCTGTGGGATTTGCTGCACAAGAGCGAGTTTCGGTACCTCACGACGGCCATGGGAACGGGCGTCCTCAAGACTTTTGTCAGACCGAAGGAGGTTCGACAGGGCCACAAACGGAACGACACCGGGAGTTTTATGGAGAATATCTTTGGGCGTTTGATCGTGGAGTTCGTTGACGTCGAGTTTCGAGAATCGGAATCAGTAGCTTCTGACGGGATGGGCCGAGAAGACCAGCCCAAAAGTGTGCGTCTGCACTACTATCGGCCCCCCAGGACCCAGGCCGAGGCGTCGCTGGGGAATTACAAACTCGCGCTCTATTTTGGATTCTCCGTCCCTGAATCACTGAGGATTCCGTGTACATACAAAGTGCTTCCGCTCGACGCCCAGAAGCCCCTGAACAGAATGCTGGATCAAGAGTGGCCTTCCGGTCGGTTCGAGTCGTCGTTTGCTGCCTTGGCGGAGGTCACAAAGGATTACAGGGGCATCGAGTTGCGAACTCTTGAGCGTGTCTTGTTTAATGAACTGAGTCGCGAGTCCCGATTCAATCTCATCGGTGTCAATTTTCCCGCCGCTGCCGCCGCACCGTGGGGAGTGCCGCTGCTGCTAGTAGTGCAAATCTACTTCCTGATTCACTTGATTCGATTCGATCTCAGCGATCCAGACCAGCCCAACGTTCCCTGGATCGGGCTGTATCGGTCGCGGCTAGCACGAATCGTGTTTGCTCTGTCGAGCGTCTTTCTTGTTCCAGTCGTCACGATTGTAGTATTTGCAAAGCAGCTTGACGAGTCCAACGTCCGTACAGTAGGGCTTGGGGCCTGCTGCCTTGCATCGCTTTGGTTCGCAACACAAATCGGGTTTCAAATGCCATTCTCCCGGCCGCCCGTCCCGGACAAACCTGCGACTTGTGCGACGATCAAGCATGAATAATCCGGGTGAAGCTGGCGGCGTAGCACGGCGAACGGCATGGAGATAGCCAGCACACAAAACTACTCCGGGACCTTGACCGAGAGCCAGATCCCGTCCAGCTACACTAGGGCGCGCTTGAGGAAGCGATCGCGTGGTGCATGGACGAAATCCCATCCGCTAGCGCAGGACGGCAAGTCTCGGCGTAAGATGCAGGTCGTCGCCGTAGGGCCGCTTTCGGCAAGACAACTGCCGATTGGACAAGTTTGCTTAACGCTATAGAATATACGTCGTAGCTCGGCCAAGCGAAATTATCGGACAGGAATCGGATGGCAAAACCAAAGGAAACCAATAAGAAAAAGAAGACGGTGGTCCGTTCGCCAAAGCCAACGAAAATATCGTTCGAATACTTGAAGAGCGCCTACCATCGTGTTGTGCTCGTTACGGGCGCTACTGGCGGACCAACCCCCAACGCCAAGCTCATTTGCATGACGACGTTCAACGAGAGATTGCCAATACAGAAGAGGGAAGAATATGAGCTGTCAGACGGGAAGATTGGCGCCCTCAAGAAAAGCACAGCACGGGATGCAATCGTAAGAGAGTGCGAAGTTACGCTAATGTTCGACGTGTCAACGGCGAGATCAATTCGCGATTGGCTGGCGATGAACATTCAAAAGATAGAAGACCATACGGGAACGAAATGACTCAGGCGATAGCGAACTTGGAATCGGTCACTACGCAGACCGAATCGTGCTTCTTTCCTTTGATAGTAGCGAAGCAGACGGATTACAGAGACAAGGTTTATCATCAGTTCTTTGTTGAATCGAAAGGCGAAGGGACCGACGACATTGAAAAGCGTCGATTTGAATCTTGTGCGTCTCGATGGAAGAGAGAAACAAGTCATTTTTCATCGACATCCAGAAAACGACGTAACAACGCTTACCGTGAGATGCTTGCGCCTGGCGAGAGAATCATTCCTTTCGTTCTGAAACGGATGAAGAACAGGGAGTACGTTTTCTATCTCGTTCTGTCCGATCTGGTCAGTAATCCCCCGAGAATAACACCCAACGGCGACATGGAAGAGATTCGAAGGGCGTGGTTGAAATGGGGCAAGATGCGTGGCCATGTCACTTGAGAATTACCTCTTCGACCTCTTTCCAAATTTACGCCGGTCAAAATACAGGGTCACAAGTCCAGCTACGGAAAAGTACAATTGCGTGTCTCTCGTAGCGCGTACGACGGGGCGTGTGTGGTGGCCAAATGAGCATGCGTATTGGCCTCCCGGTTGCAGAAGGACAGAAGAAGTACGCTCATTTGTTTCAGCGTTTCAAAAATCAAACGGCTTTGCCCGTTGCGGAAACGGGACCTTTGAACCGGGCGTTGAGAAAATTGCGATTTTTTCCATGAACGACGAAGTGCAACATGTGGCCTTGCAGCCAACGAACCGCGGCGGCTTATGGCTTAGCAAACTTGGCGACGAACATGATATACTCCACGAGTTAGAGGCCCTTGAAGGTGGGGATTATGGCGACGTTGCCTGTTTTGTTAGCAGGAAAATCAAGAACAAGCCTAAGGGCAAGCGAACCCGATCATGAATGGCGATTCACCCGAAAATGACTCGGGCGCGCGCTCCTCGCCGAACGGAGAATGGATCGGGTACATTTCTCGGGAATCGGGACAGGACAATGAGGAAACCCAATTCTGCAACGGCCTGAAGACGCTACCTTGATGCTTCGTTACACGTGATATGATGGGCGCTACCCGGTCGGGGGTGCCATGCCCAACATGCTGACTCCACGATAACATGGCGGCGCTTCGCTTGGCCATGGCACCCATCATTCCACGTGTCATGGAGCACCAGGCTTTCGATCGAGCCCGGAGGATCTCGACGATTTCTTTGTGCCCGTTTCTTTCGGCCCAGAATTCCGGCGTCGACCACGCCTTGTCTCCGGGGTATCGCGTCTTGGCGCCCTTGGAAAGTAGAAACTTCACCATGTCGAGCTGGCCGGCTCGGACTGCGCATGCCAATGGTGTCGCTTCGTATTGCTCGTCGCGCATCTCCAAGTCGGCGCCTTTTCGAATAAGCAACTCCATGGCTGCGATACGCCCCTTTTGAGCGACGTCGTGCACCGCCAGATTCGGTGATACGCCATGATCCATCAGGAACTCGGCCACCGGGGGCATGTCGGTCAGCGCACGGCGGAAGACGTACGCGGGACATTTCGCGGGGTTCGCGCCGTAGCCGAATGCGGTCTGGAACATCTTGATGAAGTTCGCTTCGTGAACCGGGCCGGTGATGTCGTGGTGAACGTAAAAGATGTCGCCTGCTAGCGACGGATCTTCCTCCAACAGGCGCTGCACGACGTCGACTTCCTCGCGCATGACATGGGTGATGATGTTGACTCGACCGCCGTACGACAGAACCAGTTGCCGGGCCTTCTCGTTTTTGCATCTGGCGTAGACGTTTCCTGAAGAATCCAGCTCGGCGTTGGGATTGGCTCCCCGCTTAAGAAGCAGTCTCGCGCATTGGAGGTGATCGTGATCCACGGCGCCCAGAAGGGCGTAGCCGTCGCCGCCGCACATGCCTTCCGGAAGATCGAGGTCCGCGCCGTGGGCCAGAAGCATTTCGATCATCCGTATGTCGCCGCGTTCGGCGGCGCATGAAAGAGGTCTCTTCCGGCAAGTGTCGGGGTCGTTGACGAGCGATGGGTCTTGACTCAGGAGTGCCCGCACCCGATCGACATCGCCAATCGCCGCGGCGACGGTGATCGTATAGTCCGCACCTTTGGCAATCAGATCGCGGACGAGGTCCGCCCGATCCGATTGATCCGATCGGTGCGTGATCCAGTGCATGTTCCGGTAGATTGCCAGGTGGATGGGGCGAAGACCGTCGTCCCGGACGGCGTCGATCTCCGCGCCCCTGTCGAGAAGAAACGCCATGAACTCCCGGTTGCGTCGTGCCACGGCGCCGTGAAGTGCGGTGTTTCCCTCCGTTCCTCTGATACGGATACGGGCGGGATCCGCAGTGAGGAACTCGCGCCACTGGTCCAGGTCCTGCGACTCGGGGATCGTAACGCCTTGTGGAAGAACGGGTGCGCCTCGGTCAAGGGCGGCACTCAGAAGTCGGACGATTTCGTCGTATCCACGGGTTTGGGCGATGACCAGGCTGGTTTCCCCGGTGTGCATTTCTTCCGGATGGGGAACCTGGGCGCCGCTGTCCAGCAAATGGGCGACGATCTCCGTGTGACCGCCCACCGGCGTCACGCCCAGTTCGTCGCAGGCGGAGCGGATCTGCTCGAAGATCTCCTCGGCCAGCTCCGCCGTGGCGCCCTCGGGCAGCAGCACCGTCGCCATGAACCAAGCCGGCCGCGCTCCCAGGCAGGCGACATCGTTGGCGTTCACGTGCACCACGTATCGGCCGATCTGCTTGGTGGCGAAGGTGACCGGGTCCGCCTTCGCTACCAATACGCGGCCTCCGCCCATATCGATAGCGGCGGCGTCGCGGCCAATGCCGGGGCCCAGCAGCAGCCTGGGATCCTCCGGCAGCCGTGCCAGCAGTCGCGCTAGCAAGTCAGAGGGCAGCTTTCCTGCCTTCATGAGCGTGGCGAGTATAGCACGAAGTCGCACGGCGGCTGGAGTACAACAGCGCAGTGTCCTGTCAATAGGAGCTAGCGTCAGCTTCGCAATGAGCTAGCGAACTAGGGACAGTTGTGTCACTTGGAAGGGAGGTCTTTAGGTAGTGAAGATGCCCTTGTTAGCCGCAAGATGGCGCCGCAGTCTCCTCCTGTTGACCCCGGCGTACAGTGCTGCTCTCACGGGGCGTCGTCTTGCTGGGCCGGGGGCCAGCCTCCTGGCCTTTTGTTGATTGCGTCGGCACCCTCTTCCGTCTCGGAAACCGCAACTAGTAGCACCAGATGGAGGAGCTGGTTCGTATTGGCGTCTCTAGCGCGCTCCCAGCGCCACATCTTCCATGTGGCTTCGGTCGGCGCATGTTCAAACGGAATTGGATCGCCCTGCCGTAGAGCTACCACGGC
>JADFIX010000142.1 GCA_022566435.1 Planctomycetota bacterium | reverse complement strand
TAGGCTCTTGGATGTAGTTGCCGGACAACGCGGCGTAACGTAACACGCGATCGCCCCGGAAACACCGGGCGATGCGTGCATCGGAGCCTCCAAATCTAGGGGTGTAGTGTTAGGGGCACGCTCGAAATGACGCGCGCAATAGTTCTTTTCACGATCACGGTGCTTTTGGTGGATCCTTGTTTCGGACAGGTTGTTTCATACGATGCGAACTCCTTTCCGGACGACGCCACGCCGACATGGGAGCGCATTGATTTCTGCACGCCAACGAGATCGATCGCAAATGGCGCGCTCACCATTGATGTTGAAATTGGGGAATGCGGCCCGCCGGCTCGCGCCATGGGCTACGATCCTGCCGCCCCTGCCGGGGCTTACCCGCCGTCCATGCGATACTGACGTTACGCCGGCTGCCACAAGATTCTTTCTCCCCTCGCAATGAATACAACTCGCCTGACCACTGCCAACTGATGACTGACAACTGACAATTGACAACTGATAACTGACGGCTGATGGCCGATAGCTCTTT
This sequence comes from Planctomycetota bacterium, assembly GCA_022566435.1. GTDB lineage: Bacteria > Planctomycetota > Phycisphaerae > UBA1845 > UBA1845 > JADFIX01. The sequence goes on along the minus strand of JADFIX010000142.1, from coordinate 7,235 downwards.
CTTGGGAGGAATCCCTCCTCTTTGCCGAGGCGGACTTACGGGCATCGCACATACGCAAAGAGGCCTTTCGCGTGGAGGCGCCGGGAAGAGTATTACAAGAGGAAGAGCGGGCCAAAGCGTTCCGGTCGGCCCTTCAGCGCGGGCATGAAAGATTGGCCGACTTGGAAATCCGCAGTCCGCTAACCGGGCGGGTGATTCATCGCCTCGACGAAAACGCGATCGGCTCATTCGTTCAGGTCGGCGATGCGGTGGCCACGATTGCCGCCGGCCGATGGCAGGTGCGCGCCTTGATGACCGAGGATTCGCTTCAGAGCGCGGGTCCGAAAGAAGGGGATACGGTTCAATTCCGATCGTCGGCCGACCCGGCGCTTACCATCGAGGGCGTCATTGTTCGGGTGTCCTCGGCCGGCTCACGGATCGTTCAGCACGAGCCGCTCACGCACTTGGGCGGCGGCGATATCGCAGTCAATCCCGAGACGTTTGAAGCTCGCGAACCTTACTTCGAGGTGGTTGTCGATCTGCACGTCGATTCCATGCCAGGTCCTGGGTACGGAATGACAGGAACGGTTTGCTTCGGCGGAACGAGTGAATCGGTCGGGACCATCCTCTACCGTCGGCTCTCACGTTTCATCCAAATGCTGATGCAGGATTGAGCGGATCGAGACATGGTATTGGATCGCAGATTCTTCAGGCTGTATCAGCCTGCCCGACGCTGACGGTGACGGGCTGCGCGATGAATGCGACGAATGCCCCAACGACCCGGGCAAGATTCAGCCCGGTATCTGCGGCTGCAACGTGGATGACGCCGCCGACGCCGACGGTGACGGCGTGCCTGACTGTATCGACCAATGTCCCGGGGTGGACGACCCCGTCTTCGTGCCGGGTTGCAAGAATGCGATCCCGACGGTCTCCGAATGGGGCCTGATCGTGCTGACGCTGTTGCTGCTTACCGGTGCGAAGGTTCATTTCGGACGAAAGTGGGCCTTGAGGACGCCCGCGTAGGTATCGGGATGGTTACCCTGCAATCAAACGCGACGCGCTTGATGATGGCCTTAAGCGACGTGCCATCGCCCACGTAGATGTGACTAATGCGCTCTTAGACGGGTGGTACACGCCCCCGGTGGCTAGAGCAGTTCCCGTTTTCGTATACCGGGTCAAGTACCATGCGCAGCCCATCGAGCGGCGAGAAACCGCGCAGGCTGAAGCCTGCGGCTCGGAACACAGAAACGGGAAGTGCTCTAGTCCGAACTTTTCGCTGATTTTGGCCCTTTTTTTGGTTTAACTCCTGAAGAGGCGGAGGAAGCCGAGGGACTACGGCCTTTTATTCGCACGGAGGGTCCCACTGCCCGCCCTCGTCGGGTGGTTGCCCTCGCAGCCGGTGTGGCGGACTTTCCCACACAGCAAGTCGGTACGCGTGATCCGCAAGGCATCTGCGGGTAATCCTTACTTTATTCAGTTCATATGCAGAGAATTGTTCGACGCCTTACTGCAACGAATGGAGGCCGGCGAGGAACGCTTCGTTCCGCTGAACGAGATTCTCAAGAAGCTCGACGTTGACTTCTTCGCCGGCCGATGGGCCAGGGCGACGGATCGCCAACGGGAGCTACTTTCCGTCATTGCCAACCTCGAGGGTGGCGATGAAGAATTCACGGTTCAAGAATTTGTCGAGGGATCGCGAAGACTGCTCGACAAGCCGTTTAGCGCTAGCCACGTGAACCAAATGCTTTCGACGCTGAGCAACGCCGGTCTCATTTATAAGAACCGTCACGGCAAGTATTCGTTCGCAGTGCCACTCTTAGGGCACTTCATTCGACGGCGGCCGGATAATAGCGGCACGTGAGAAGACATCTGTTAAGAACTGTACCGTTCGAGACCGACCCATCGAAGACCGCCCTAAGTCGGCGGAACGCACAATTAGGAAGACGAAGAAACTTGGAGCGGCACGACGTCGGATGTGCCCGGTATCGGTTCGGCCGCGGCATCGTAGCCTACCTCCCACGATTCGCCCACTATTCGCCACGTGTTTTCGTTGCGGATCACGCGGCGGTACAGCGTGTCGCGTTCTACGGGCTCGCACCGCGCTTCGGCGATCATCCGACGGAGCTTGTCCACGCTGAGTTCCTGATGCGTGGTACCGCCGCCCTCTCGTTTGGTGATGTCGTAGTACACGACGGTGCCGTCGATGTCATCCACGCCCCAATCGAGCGCCACCTGGGCGAGTTTTGGCGTCTGCATGATCCAGAACGCCTTGATGTGCGGGATGTTGGGGCACATCAAACGGGAAAGGGCCAGCGTCTTGAGGTCATCGATGCCGCTTGGACCCGGAAGATGCGATAGATCACTGCCCTCGGGAATAAACGAAAGCGGGATCACACAATTGAAATGGGACTTCCGTAAGCGGAGCGATTCTTCTTGGTGGTCGCGCAATTTGATGAGATGGGCGATTCGTTCCGCAGGCGTCTCCACGTGGCCGTAGAGCATGGTGGCGTTCGAGAAGATACCCAATTCGTGGGCCGTGCGATGTACCTCAAACCATTCCACCTCGCCGACTTTGTTTCGGAATGCTTCGTGATGGACCCGATCGTCGAAGATCTCCGCCCCGCCGCCCGGCATGCTGCCCAACCCGGCGTCACGCAGTTTTGTCAGTACATTCTCGATGGACAGTCGCGGCTTGGCGACTCGCGTGAAGTGGATGATCTCGATGGCCGTGAAGGCCTTGATGTGAAGGTGGGGGCACGCCTGACGAATCGCGGCACACATATCGGTGTAGTAAGAAAACGGCAGCTTGGGATGCAGACCGCCGACGATGTGTACTTCCGTCGCTCCGGCGGCATACGCCCGGCTTGCCTGGGCGATCATGTCACTGACGGATAGCTCGTATCCACCGTCGGTGCCGGGATGCGGGCCCGGCGGTCGTCGCTCGTCCGCGCCCTTGGGATACGCTCGGTAAAACCCGCAGAACCGGCATCGCAACACACAGTAGTTCGAGTAATTGATGTGGCGGTTGATGTTGAAGTAAGCGACACGACCGTGTCGTTTTTCTCGCACTATATTCGCGAGTTCGCCCAACGTGTGGATGTCGGGCGATTCGTATAGGCGCACACCGTCGTCGTAGGACAGCGGCTCGCCGGCCTCGACTTTTCTTCGGATGTCTGCGAAGCGATTCATGGCGGTCCACCGATTCTATCGGTTCGAAAAATCCACGATCTGTGCATCCTCGGGTGCCTTGAAAACGAATCGGCTTTCGTCGACCTGGGGGTTGACTTTGATGTTGTTGTGCACGATGGTCATGACTTCGGTTCCGGCGTCGTCGTACCCCAAGATTTTGACGATGATGCCGTTTTGTTTTGTCAGAAATATCTTCATTCTGGCAATGCGCTTCGCCGTCGGGCCTTTCGGCGCCGCTTCGATGACAAACGCGGCCTTTCCGTCCACTTTTTCGCTTGGCAGAACTTTGAGATCGTTCTTCTCCTTGAGGGCTTTGAACATTTGCCGACCGGCCGGAGATTGTGGAAGGGCGCCGAGCTTTTGTTTGAAGGCCTTTTTTTGCCCCATCACTTCACTTAACGTATGGACCAGCTCACCGTCGAAAATCGTAGTCGAAGTGCTCGTCAATTCCCGGCCGCCGAGGCTCATTTCGGTTGTCATTTCTATGCGGAACCGTTCCCCGTCCGGGTTGTTGACAAACTCGACGGTCCCCTTGGACTTGGTCAACACGCCTTGCATGGTCATTTGCATATCCCTTACCGCGGTCATGGATTTGAGCTTTTCCCATTCCTTCAAGAGTTTCTTTTCGACTGCCGCAAGATTCTCATCGACTTGGGTTTTTTCGCCGGCGAAGACGGGCGCGGTCGCGCCGAGCGCGAGCAAGAGCGGCGGCCGATTCACTTCGCGATTCAAAACGGCGACTGGCTCTACGAGGAAAAGCGCGACTATCGGCCCGCTCAGTGGCTGGAGCAAGTCGGCATTCCCGCCAGTGAAAAGCCGCCCGTCGTCGAGATCGCACCCACTATTGTCGGCGTCTGGGAAAACTACAAGCTCTACCTCGATCGCGCGGAGAACCTGAGAGATTGGCACAGCGTGATGCCATCATTTTTTACGTTCGATGATCATGAGATCGTCAACGACGTGTACGGCTCGGGCGAGGTCGGCCGCCGTGACCGCCGCGCGGTTTTCCGCGATATCGGCGTGCGCGCTTGGTACGACTATCTGGGCTGGAGCAACCCCATCGAACATCAGCAGAAGATTTACATGGGGCGCGCGGCTTTCAGCGAAGGAAGCGATATTCTGACGGATGCGAAGGCCGACTTTTCCGGCCTGGATCTCGGCCAAGCCGCGACCCTTCACGTCTTGTGGGGAACCGCCGACGCCGGGATGATGGCCGATTCGCCCAACCCCGAACCGGGCGACCCAAACTCTGGCGTCTACGAGATCGTTGAGGTGCTCGACAACCATCGCCTGAGAATTCGCCCGCCGGCTCAGGCGCGGGGCGAGGCCTCTTACTCGATCGGCCAGATGTCGCACTTTAAGATGCGTGTTAGCAACGCCGAGTTTTTCTTCCTCGACACCCGCACGTTTCGTGAAATGCACGACGTGAGAACACCCGCCGCCAAGGGTCGCACGATGCTTGGGGCGCGTCAGAAGGCCTGGCTGAAAGAAAACATGGCCTCTAGCGACGCCGATTATTTCTTTGTCATCTCGTCGGTCAACATGATGATTCCGCATGTCGGAGGCACCGGCGCCCCGATCCCCACCGCCAATAAGGACGACGCCTGGACCGTCTTTCTCGATGAACGCGAGGAACTGATCCACTACTGGGACTCGCTCGGCAAACCGGTGTTCGTGCTCACCGGCGATCTGCACAACAGCTTCGCCATCAAGATCACCGACCGCGTGTGGGAGTTCGCCTCCGGCCCGCACAACTCGGTGAATCATCGTCCCAGCGACGAAGGCGACCGCCCCAGTACCGGGCGATATCAATACGGCCCCCGCCCGTGCGAGATCCGCTGGTCGAGCTACTGCCTAGGCGACATTCCCCGCCCGGCCCGCCTGTTCCCTCACTATTGCGTCGTCCAAATAAACAACGTCTTCAACAACCCGAAGCAAATCGGCGGCGAGCGCTGGGTAGCCTACCCCCAACCGCAAGTCATCTTCCAATACCACGACGGCCGCACCGGCGACCTCCGCTACGCCGAGTCCATCTCCCTCACCGGAGAATCCCCCCTCATCAAAAAGTCCTGGTCCAAGCGGCCGGCAGAGGGCCGTTAGAGGCGACGGGAGATCTGTTGCAAAGCCGACTGCTCTTTGGGACACTGGAGCGGTGCGCTCGCACGTTGCCAGAGAATGCCGGCCGGACCTGATGCTCGCTACACGGAAACCATCTAACGCGCCGACCGATGCTTGGTAACCGAGCAACTGTTTGTCATGATGGACGTTACGGAAACACACCTGATGCGCGTTAGGCTGCAACTGTGCGGCCTACAGGTAATACCCGGATCAATCTAGAAACAAGTTAGCCGAAAGAACAAACTTATGCGATCAATTTGTTTTTGATTCATGATGGCTGCACAAATCCCTATACATAAAGGGCTAAACCTCGGAGGGTTAATATGCTTGTCAAGCTAGGGGCCGCTCTAGCGGCCATTGCAGCGTTTGTAGCAATAGTCGCGTTCGTGGCCGATTACATATCCACGAAGTCAGAGAACAAGGTTCTCATTGCACAAGCTGAAGCATCTCCACCTGTACAGGTTGTTCCTCCAACTCCCGAGTCTAATGTAGAGAGGGTTCCTCATCTTGAGGAGCCGAATTATGAACCATTCCTATTCCTGAAGGATATTAGGGTTGTAGATCTACGGGCCAGGCAAAAGATCCCAGAGTCCATGAAGGACAAACGTTTCAGCCCAGCTACATGGACTAGGTACACGCTTGCACGCAAGAAAAGGGAGGTAGGCAGTATAAGCTTCCAGTTTGCAACTACAGGTGTAGGACTCGATCCGCGATGTTTAACCCATTCGTACCGGTTAAGAAAAGCGGTAGAACCGGACATCCACGGTGACCGAACACTTAAAGAAAGTTGGGAAGTCGTGGTGGACGTGTCAGACATTCCGGTTGGTGATGATTTCTTGATCATCAATGAAGCTACTTATTGGAATGGATTTCGTGGGGAGGAGAGTGAATGGGCTTCCATTAAGACACAGGAAGGAACAACGACGGAGGAACTTGGGATACTGGTTTTGTTTCCAGAACATAAACCATATAAGCTTTTTAGCATGTTGGCATATTCACACGGTTCAGATCAAAAACAGCAGTTTCAAGGCGTAGCTAGGACATTCCCCAGCCATACAAAACAGAGCTTCTACTGGAAGATCGACGATCCAAAACCTGCATATGCCTATGAGCTGGAATGGACGTGGTGATGACATATTTGAAATGCCCTTGGAGCTCAATAGGTAGGCGGCGCAGCTAACCAGCCGCTGCACCGGACCGGCGAGCCCTCGGGCTGATTGGATTCCTGGTGGCAGTTCGAGTCCCACGCCTGGCAAACCCGTGGGTGGCCGCTCAACGCCGGCCGGTGAGCGTTGGCGTTCGGCGGCGTGGTTTTGCTTTACAGGCGGCATTCCGCAGCTCGCGAAAGCTGGCTCAAATGACGGGAGGCGGACATGACGGACGCTCAGTTCGAGCGGCTGCTGTACGAGGAGGAGAGCCCCACGCTCGACTTCAAGCGGGACCAGTACCCCTTCGCCAAGGCGAGCGAGGAGGAGAAGTCTGAGCTGCTCAAGGACGTCCTTGGGTTAGCGAACGCTTGGCGCCGCACTGAGGCGTACATCCTCATCGGAGTCGAGGACGTGCGCGGCGGCCGCTCGACCGTCCACGGCATCCCGGCCGCCGACCACCTCGCCGACCACTCGCTGCAGCAGTTCGTCAACAACCTGACCAACCGGCCCGTGCGGTTCGGCTACGAGGCCTTCGGGTTCGAGGGCAAGCAACTCGGCATCGTCCGCGTCGAGCAGCAGCCGCGGCCGTTCTACCTAAAGCGGGACTACGGCAAGCTGAAGAAGAACGAGGTCTACGTCCGCCGCGGCAGTTCCACCGACCCGACCAAGTCTGCGACACTCGACGAGGTCGCGCAGATGGGGCACGGGTCCGAAGTGGTACTCGTGGACCTCAGCGGCCTGGACCTTGAACTCGACTATAACAGGAGGCTGGCCGCCCGCCTCGGCGCAGTGTTCAACAAG
>JADFIX010000141.1 GCA_022566435.1 Planctomycetota bacterium | reverse complement strand
GGCGAGTTCTGCGAGGCGCCCGACCATCTCGTTCGGTCGCCGAATTCGTCGCGCGTCGGTAACCAGTGAGAATCGATGCCAATGGCCACCAGATCATTCACTTGTCCGAATGGCAATCAATGGCGGCATAACGACGATCGCAAGCGGTGCCCCGTTTGCGGTGCCGAGACGATCGGTAACAGAAACTTGCAACTCGAGTCGACGGGAGCTGGCCCAATCTGACTGAGGCATTACAGCGTCGGAGTAATCGAGGCTCTTCCGATTCGGCCGATACAAGGTCATCGAAGAATTACGTCCTGGCGAAATAGGGATCGTTTAGGGGACAGCCGAGGTATTGCCGACTGAACTCGAACGCCGTCGCGAGGACGTTCAGTTGACTGTCCAGGTGAGGATGGCCGAAGGGGTGCGCCTTTTTATGCTAGATCGCCTGGAAGAAACCGCAGTCGTTTTCGAGAAAGGGTGTCAGTTAGCCAAAGAGCCGGCCTTAGAAACCACCTATATTCTTCACCTTTGCTTGTGGCTCGCCTCCGTATTGCGCCGACAAAAAGAGAAGACACCTACGTGGGAGCCTAAACGTCGAACCGCGAACCTCACGCGTGCGGGCAAGGTATCTAGTGCACAAAAAGTGCAAAACGACTTGACGCGCGCGAAGCCCGCGTCGTTAGCGCGATCCAAGGCTCGGCCCGACAGGTGCGCAGGCATCTCGTTGAAAGCCTCGATGTGGCCGAGAACTGACCAACAGTGGCAGCTGCCCGACAAATTTTGGCCGATTGGGGAGCGGACATTGCACTGGCGCATTATGCCGCTTCAGAGTAGCTCGAAGTTGTATGATTTGAATAGACTGAAGTATCTTAAGACCAATGGGTGCAGGAACGAGCAACACTCACCGGGCGTAGGACAACGCTTCCCGACCATCGGGGAAATGTAGGCATGACCATCGTCCCATCTCAATCTCTGTCGGACGACGTCGTTGATGCAAATGGAGACCGCCGAGTGATTGGCGGTCGCTATCAGGTGCTGCGCCAGCTGAAAAGTGGTCATGACACGGAAGCCCTTCTTGCATTCGATCCGTCGGCCGACACAAATGTAGTGATCAAGACGGCGGCGGCGTCATCGTTCTCCGCTTCGGCGAGGATGCGGCTCGAACACGAGGCCCACGTCCTTTCGCAAGTCAAAAATGGGCAGTTCGCACCCGTGCTCGATTACGGGTCCGAGGACGATCAAGTCTACCTGGTCATGCCCTTCATCCCGGGGATCACGCTGCAGGCGCGGCTGCAGCAGGGTCCGCTGTCGGTGATGGACGCAATAACGTTGGGCCATGCGCTCTTGACCGCGTTGAGTGAGGTGCATGCTCACGACGTACTACACCGCGATGTCAAGCCTACAAATGTGATTGTGAATGAAGGAATTCCATTGCGGGAGGCCACGCTCATCGATTTCGGACTGGCGCGGAGCACTCGCCTGGACGCGAGTATTCGGGACCAATGGGTTGGAACCGCACAATACCTGTCGCCCGAGGGAGCAGGTTTACTGGACCAGGAGGTCACGGCGCGGTCCGACCTTTATTCGGCGGGAATTGTGCTCTTCGAGTGCCTCGCTGGCTGGCCCCCGTTTGCGGGAGACAACGTCGGCGAAGTCTTGCGCCAGCACATGACGGTCCAACCTCCCGAATTGCGCGGCCTCGGCCTGCAGGTGCCGCGCGTATTGGATGAAGTCATCCAGCGATTGCTGCGCAAGGATCCACGTGACCGTTACCAATCGGCCGCAGCGGTCGTTGCCGACCTGACAGTGATCGCGGAGGCCTTGGAGCGAGGTGAGTCGGAACCGGCCCTCGTCGTCGGTTTGCACGATCGGCGGCAAACCCTCACCGAGCCGGCGTTTGTCGGTCGCGATCAGGAATTGTCGACCCTAAACGCGCAGCTAGAACGCACACGAGCGGGTCAAGGCGGCCTTGTTCTTTTGGAAGCCGAATCTGGCGGCGGCAAGAGCCGCCTGCTTGCGGAGTTCGCGCAACGCGGCGTGCAACAAGGGGCTTGGGTTTTGCGCGGGCAGGGTTTGGACCAGGCCGCCCAACGTCCATTCCAGCTCCTGACAGGAGTGGCAGAAGGGCTGGTCACAACGGCAAGTTTGGAACCCGATCTGGAGGAGAGTATTAGAAGCGGGTTGGGAGATCACCAGGAAGCAGCGTGTTCCGCCCTGCCGCAGTTAGCCAAGCTCTTTGGTTCCGTTGCGACAAGCCAACTGGGCCCCGAGACGTTCGGTGAAGCACGCAACGTCCAAGCGTTGATTGCCCTGCTGGATGCGCTGGGATCGACGGGCCGCCCAGTGCTGGTGCTGCTGGACGACTGCCAATGGGCCGACCAATTGACGGTTAGGGTTCTGAGCAACTGGCATCGCCGACAGGAAATCGCGGAGCGCGCGGTTCTTGTGGTTGCCGCCTTTCGGTCGGAGGAAGTTCCGTCAGATCATCCGTTACGCGCCCTGACGTCTGCGGCTCATTTGAAGCTTCCCACGTTTCAGTCTTCCGACGTGCGCAAGCTGGTCGAATCGATGGCCGGGCCGCTGCCGGACGAAGCGGTCAGCGTAATTGAGCGTTTGGCGGAAGGCAGTCCGTTCATGGCAGCGGCGGCAGTGCGCGGGCTGGTGGAATCGGGCGCCCTGGTGGCGGAAGACAAAGGTTGGCGAGTCGATCCGCTGGCAATGGAAGACGCCAGTTCGTCGCGACACGCCGCCGCGTTCCTCTCGCGTCGTATCGAATTGCTCCCAGAGATGGCGGTCAAACTGCTCTCAGTCGGTGCGGTGCTGGGCAAGGAGTTTGACTTGTTCACCGCGTCGAAGCTGGCCCGGCAATCGTCCGCGCAAGCCATCACCGCGCTGCACGAGGCTCAGCAGCGGCACATCGTGTGGGCCAAAGTGAAGGACGACCGATGCGCATTCATTCACGACAAGCTCCGCGAAACACTGCTCGATCGCATGCCTGAGAACGAGCGCAGAGAATTACACCTGCGTGCCGCAGTCAATCTCGAAGCCGGGTCTCGGGACCGCGTTTACGATCTTGCCTATCACTTCGACGCCGCCGGTGAAAGCCAGCGGGCTTTATCCTACGCCATGGCCGCTGCCGAGGATGCTCGGATACATCACGCGTTCGAACTTGCCGAACAGCAGTATCGCATCGCGCAGCGAGGGGTACCGGACGCGGACGAAGCTACTCGGTATCGTATCGCCGAAGGTCTGGGTGACGTGCTCATGTTGCGTGCCCGCTACGAACCCGGAGCCGAAATGTTTGAAGCGGCAAGCCGCCTGGCAACGGACGATTTCATGCGTGCCGAGATCCAGGGAAAGCTCGCCGAACTCGCTTTCAAGCAAGGCGACAACAAGACTTCGTCCGAGAAACTAGAACAGTCGCTTCGATCGCTGAGGCGAAGAATCCCGTCCGGTGCGGCAGGTTTTTTGCTGTTTCTTGTCTGGGAACTGCTCGTGCAAACGTTGCATACGATGCTTCCCAAACTGTGTATGGCTCGTCGTACTATGCAGGACAGCGATAAGGAGTTTTTGGCCATTCGCCTATATACCAGATTGTCCTATGCGTACTTTTTCGAACGCGGCAAGGTCTCCTGTTTGTGGGCGCATCTGCGTGCCGTCAATCTAGCCGAAAGGTATCCACCAACCCGCGAATTGGGCCACGCCTGGGCAACCCATGCACCTATAATGTCCGTGGTTCCATGGCTCCGTCGCGGTGAAGTCTACGCGAAAAAGTCGCTCGAAATTCGCAAGGAATTGAGCGATGTTTGCGGACAGGGACAATCGCTGCATTATGTCGGAGTCGTGTACTTCGCTGGCGCGAGGTACGACGACTGCATCAGTGTCTGTAGGGAAGCAGTTAGACTACTCGAACGGACCGGGGATTTTTGGGAAAGAAACGTTGCCTGGTGTTCGATCGCCAACTCGCTCTACCGGAAGGGCGATCTGGCACACGCGGTTGCCGAATCCCAGCAGTTGTACGAAGCGTGTGTTGAGATCGGGGACGACAAAGCATCGGGATTCGCTCTCGACGTCTGGTCGCGGGCCTCGGGCGGGCGAGTGCCGGCCGAGGTTACCCAGGCAGAAATGCAAAAAGAACGGAACGATGTCTGGGCAACCGCACAAGTTCTGCTGGCTGAAGCCGTGCGGTTGGTCGGTCAGGGCGAATTGGCCGAAGCAGTTAAGGTACTGACGCAAGCACACGAGGAAGGCCGCAAGCTCGGTATGAATGCTTGGGTGTCGCCCATATTGCCGTGGTTGGCGACGACCTACCGCTTGCAATGGCAGAAGTCAACGGATCTAGTCCCACATCGCCGTCGCCAGTTGCTCAAAAACGCCAGCCGGGCTGCGCGACAAGCCTTGAGAGTGGCCAGAAAGTTCAAAACAGATCTACCCCACGCTCTGCGTGAAGCCGGGCTGATCGCTGCGATGCAAGGTTCGACCCGCCGGGCGCGCAAACATCTAGATGAAAGCCTGGCGGTCGCCGACCGGCAGGATGCCCGTTTCGAACATTCCCAAACGCTTCTTGCTCGCGGGCGCCTCGGCACGGAACTCGGGTGGCCGGGGGCTGAGGAAGACGTGGCGACCGCCCGACAAGCCCTGCGTTCAATGGGCGCGGACTTCGCTCTCGACGAGGCACAAGTGGCGGAGCCCGAACCCGCCGAAACGGCCACGCTGTCCCTGTTCGATCGTTTCGATACCGTGCTCGATGCCGGCCGCCGCATCGCCTCACAACTCTCACGAAAGGACATTTTTAGGGAAGTACGTGATGCGGCGCACCGGCTGTTGCGCGGAGAGCGTTGCCTGCTGCTCAAACTCGAGGAGGATGATGCTGACGAAGACCTAACCATGGTTTCCGGAGAGATTGAAGCGGAATATAGCCGTGATATGGCCGACCGCGCTCTTGCCACGGGCCAAGTCATCGTCTTTACCGAAGGCCAGTCCGAAGAAGAAGGTGCCTTGCTCTCTGGCGTCCGCTCGGCCTTGTGTGCGCCGGTGTTCGTGCGCGGCCAGCCGGCGGGTTGCTTCTATATCGACCACCGCAACGTCACCGGCCTGTTCGGTGAGGACGAGAAACGCCTGGCCGAGTTCATCGCCACCATTGCCGGCGCGGCCCTGGAAAACGCGCAGGGATTCGCCCAGTTGCAAGAATTGGCGGCCACGTTGGAACGAAAAGTCCAGCAGCGCACCGAACACATTGAATCGCAAAAAAAGGAATTGGAGTCTCTGAACGAGGAGTTGGGACGTTCCAACTCCGATCTGCAACAATTCGCCTACGTTGCCTCGCATGACCTGCAAGAACCACTCCGCACGGTTACCAGTTTTTGTGGTTTGATCAAGGAGCAGTACGGAGACAAGCTGGACAAGGAAGGGATTGAATTCATTGAGTTCGCGGTCGATGGCGCAACGCGCATGAAGACCTTGATTGCGGATCTGTTGACCTATTCGAGAGTGGGAACTCGTAGCAAACCGTTTGCACCCACGGATTGCCAACGGATCTTGGATCGAGTGCTCTTGGGTCTCAAGATCGCGATCGAGGAAAGCGGTGCGAAAATCACATGCGATTCGCTGCCCACCGTGATGGGGGATGAAACGCAACTGGCTCAACTCTTCCAGAATCTGATAGGAAACGCGATCAAGTTTTGCAAAAACGAAACGCCACAGATCCACATCGGCGTCCAACAACAGGACCAAGACTGGTGTTTTTCCGTGCGCGACAACGGCATTGGAATCGCCGAGGAGCATCAGGCGCGGGTTTTTCAAATTTTTCAGCGATTGCACGCCCGCGACGAGTACAGTGGGACCGGCATCGGATTAGCTGTCTGCAAGAAAACTGTGGAATGTCACGGCGGCCGTATATGGGTTGAGTCGGAGCCTGGCAGCGGAAGTACTTTTCAATTCACGATTCCGATCCAAGAATCGGTTCCTACGTAGCCAACGTGCGGCGCGAGACAGAGCTCGCGACAGACGATGTGATCGTGTGCGCGAAACGGGGTTACACCGTATCGGCGTCAGAATCGGGAACCTATTTGACAACGACGCCGGTCACATCATCCTGCCGGCTAGCGGGTTGAGTGAACTCTTGGACCGGCCAGCTAAGCTAAGAGCCTCAACAATCTCCTCGACGGGCTTGTGCAAATGGTTGCGAACCGCGCGAGTCACACGTCGGCTGCCAAATTGTGTCTCCTCCGCGTTTTCCGCTTCAAGGACCCCACCAAAAAAAGACGGCTTATGCGGGCTTCATACGCAAGGGGACGATCGTCGATTTTTTTGCCAACGCCAAATCGGCGAGAACGGCGAAAAACGCAGTCAATCCAACAACAAAGCAAGTCATCGTCGGCATGAATCTGACTATGCCAAATGTGGCCGCGTGTTGTGTGCCAAAACTATTAGCTTTCACTATAGATTTCGCTTGCGTGCCTGATTTGGCATCCCCACAATTAGGTGGTGTCGCTGGAACGTCACGCGCAGACATTAGACCACAACGCGCATCGCCAACCATGTGGACGACTCGATGAAGGTGCTCAGGAAATGCTCCGATGCCAACGGCGACCCGAACAGGGGGATAGGCGAGCTTAATATCCCGATTTATGAGGATTCGTTCGAGTCCGCGCCATCCCTTTCCACAGAGACGATCTCCATTCCAGGATACGAAATTCTCGAAGAATTGGGCCGCGGCGGAATGGCGATCGTCTATCGAGCTTTCGATCGACAGCATAACCGTCAAGTTGCGGTCAAGGTGCTCAAGCAGAATGACCCAACCGCACTCCAGCGATTCAAGCGTGAATTCCGAGTCTTGCAAAAGGTGGCACACCCCAACCTAGTCCGTTTGTTTGAACTAAATTCGGATGGCAAACTGTGGTTTCTGACGATGGAGCTGATCGAGGGTGTTACCTTCCTTGAATATGTGCATTGGGGAACCACAGTCGATGATTCAGCTGAAACGATGGAATTCCCGCATACCGGAGGACTGTCGCAGGCTCAGCTCGGTCGTCTTCGGCACGCACTCAGCCAGTTGGCGCGTGGTGTCATGGCGTTGCACGACGCCGGAGCGCTTCATCATCGGCTGCGCCGATCCGAAGCAGCCGATCCCAGATGCCATGCTGTCTTTCCTTGAAGCCTTCGGATGCCCAATTCTTCCCATGCGCTACGAGAGCGCGGAACTCGCCAAGATCTCCATCAATTGCTGCCTCGTCGCTTCGGTGAGCGTCGCCAACACCTTGGCCGAATTGTGCGAGCGCATTGGCGCTGACTGGGGAGAAATCGCCCCCGCCCTCAAACTCGACCGGCGCATCGGCCAACACGCCTATCTCGGCGCCGGACTGGGCATTGCGGGCGGTAATCTTGAGCGCGATCTCGCAACCGTTTTGAGGCTCTCATCCGAGAACGGCAGCGAGGCGGGTGTAATCGAAGCCTTTGTCCATAGCAGCCGCCACCGCAAGGACTGGGCACTACGCGAACTCCACCGCAGGCTGCTAGCAGCGAACCCCGAAGCCGTCATCGGTGTCCTCGGCCTCGCCTACAAGGAAGACACGCACTCGACGAAGAATTCACCGGCCTTGGCGCTGATCGAGCATCTTCACCCCTGGCCGATCCGTGTTTACGATCCCGTGGTCCTGGCCGGCGCGGCCCCCCATCCCAGTGCCCTGTTTTGCGCCTCGCCGCTGGAAGCGGCCGACGGCGTTGACGCGCTCGCCATCATGACGCCGTGGAGGGAGTTCCGCGAACTCGATCCAGGGGAACT
>JADFIX010000140.1 GCA_022566435.1 Planctomycetota bacterium | reverse complement strand
TCCTCGATATACTTGTCGGAGCCGCGTGGTGCGCGCTTGAACACGGGCCAAGAAGCCGAGCGAGTCGGAGTGGCGGGCAAGCGTACTGGTAATATCTTGCGTGCCGCGTCCTGTAATCCCTGGCGGCCCGCAGGATGGGACGTGTCACGCCGAGCGGATGGCCTTCGATAGCGTGCGAATGTAAGACAATGTGATCTACTTGACCGAACGCACACTGGAGAATTGACATTCTCTCCTGCCGACCATAGCATCTAGTGAGTGTCGCGCTGGATTTCGCGTTGTCAGTTCTCTTTCTCGGCCGGCGATTCGAGGGTGGTTTCCGCCCCTGCGGAATATCGGAACAGTTTGATACCTGGTACCGCTCGACTCTGGGGAGGGGCAACCAGTGCCCGTTTTGCACGTTCTACAAGGCCCTGACAAGGGCCGGACATATAACACGCCGGATGAGTCTACGATCATCGGTCGATCGACGGACCAGGTTCACTTGTCCGATAACAGCGCTTCGCGCCGCCATGCGGAGCTCAGGCCCGAGACCGGGCATTGGCTCATTGTCGACCTGAACAGTTCAAATGGAACTTTTTTGAACGGCCAACGGGTGCTGAGCCCCACGTGCCTCAAAGATGGGGATCAGATTCGCGTGGGGAGCTCGCTCTTGGTCTTCACCGGTCAGGACGCCTCAGATGGGTTCCGCGCCCGGAAGGTGCCTCAGGACCTCGTCGATCTCGAGGGTGGCAGCGGCTCGGCGGACTCGTCGATCCTGGCGGCGGTCAATACGTCGGAAGATAGCGTGATCATCCAGCCGCCTGAGACGGCCGACGCCGTCGCCGCGTGGAATTTGGTCTACAAAATCGCCGAGCTCATCGGTGCGGCGCCTTCGATCGATGTGTTTCTGAATCGTGTCTGCGATCTCATTCTCGAACATCTGGTCATCGATCACCTCATCGTTCTTACTCGACCGGGACCCGATGACGATCTTGAACCGCACATCGTTCGCGCCCGTACGAAAGACCGCACGGGCAAGAAGAAAGTCGTCGCGTCACGGACCATCATCAATCACGTGCTGGAAACCAGAGACGGCGTCCTTTGTGGAAATGTGCTCACGGATGATCGTTTCAAGACAGACAATCCTCTCGACAGCATACACGAGTTGGGTTCAAGAAGCATTATTTGCGTGCCCATCATCGCCCGCGACGAAGTGCGAGGGATCTTTCATTTCGATTGCTCCATGTCGCATCACACCTACTCTCAGGAACAGTTACGGCTCGCGGTCGCCATCGGCAGACTCACCGGGTTCGCGATCATCAATGCCGAATTGGTGCAATCGCTCGTGCGAAACGAACGTCTCGCGGCAACCGGTCAAACGGTCGCTTATCTATCACACCACATCCGAAACATCCTGCAGGGACTTCAAAGCGGAACGGACGTGGTCGAGGTGGGATTGAAACGTAGCGACCTCAATGCCACGCGGTCGGGGTGGCCCCTCGTCCGTCGCAACGTCGAGCGTATCTATCAATTGGCGATGAACCTGCTGACCTTCAGCAAAGACCGCAATCCCAAGGTCGAGCTGATTCAGCTGAACAGGATTGTGGAGGATGCCGTTTCCCTTGTGCAGGACCGCGCCGACGAGCGGTCGATCATGCTGCTTCACGAACTGGAGGAGCTTCCAGCCGTTCCCTGTGACGCCGAGGGCGCGCACCAAGCCATCCAGAACATCTTGCTTAACGCAATCGACGCGTCGCCACGCAAGGAGGGGCGGATCAACATCCGATCGCGGTATGACCCCGACGATGGATACGTCGTTCTTTCCATTCACGACAACGGAAAAGGCATCCCATCGGATGCCCTAGAGGGGATTTTTGACGCCTTCGTGTCGGGCAAAGGCCACGGGGGTACCGGAATCGGATTGGCCGCCGCCAAGAAAATCATGGATGAAATGAATGGGCGAATCGACGTTGAGAGTGTCGTTGACCAAGGCACCACCTTCCACCTCAGATTTCATGTCGAGCACGTTCGCCTGGCGGACAGCGCCGATACGCATGGGCCGGGACAGTCATGATTATGAGCCACATCACTGGTACCGGGCGGATCGAACCAACCTGATAAACAGGGCACTGTTCGGTAATCCGAAGTAAAACCTTGCGGCGTCGCATTTTTCGGATCCGATGAGAATCCACCGGAAATATCCGATGGCTCTTATCATCCCAAACGACACTCTTCCGAACTTAACCGTTTTGGCCGGATGATGGGCATTCCGGGTAAAACGCGTGGCGTTTTCCGCAATTCTAGACGATAAGTGAAGACGATCCTGATCGTCGCACGCCTCGTGGGAATGGACAAAAGGGTCAGGAACGACGTAGGATACACGGGATATCGGTCACCGTCTGATCCGCCGATTAGACTGAACATTAGTGCTAGCAAGCCGGACGGCGGACCAAGAAGTGGCTGTAGCCTGCGGTCAAGCGATGCCGGCTGGCACAGTTTCCAAAGCTCGCACCGACGAGTTGCCGATAATCCTCGCACTGCGGGGGTCTGACGGTCACCCGCCGGTTTGGGAAGGACTCATGATCGAAAGAGCATGCAATTTGTGGTTGGAATCGGCGCAATGGCGCTGCATCCCGACATCCGGTGCCACGACGCCGTCCGGCGAGGCAATCATGGATGAAGGGATTGCCCTGGAGGCTGTGCAGCGATACCAGAGTCTTGACGCCGACCTCGGTCGACTGCTTGCCTCACGCGGCAACCACGTACACGAACTACGTCAGGGCTTGGCGTCCTTCCCGATCAAGCAATACCAATGGTCTGGAATCGACCTCAACACCATCGTTCGTAGCGGACACGAGCTCTGTGAACTGGTCGGCGACGCCATTACACTACTCCCCCGCTTCAATCAGGGTGCCGACGCCCTGCCATGGGAAACTTTCGCCGAAGCCCTTTCCTTCCTTCCGGACAACATCGTCATCGTTCAGCATTCCTGAACGATCAGAACTCGGTATGCCCTCGACTCAGAAAAAGATCGCGTCATCTGGTCGACATCTAAAATTCCTAGCCCGACGACTCATCTGAAACGGGCGAGGGTTCTTTGTATGCGACGGCCTTGTCCGGCTTGCCCCAGGCGTCGTAGAGGTCGGCGATCCGCCGACGCGCCTCGACGACGTACCGATCACCGTCTCCCCGTAGGCCCTTCATCACTGAATAGCTCTGAAGGAGTAATGACTCGGCCTCCTGGTAGCGCTTCCCGGCGACCAAACACTCGCCAAGAACACTTTCGGCGTAGGCCGTCCACCAGTGGTCTCCCGGATACGCACTCCGGCATATGTTTAGAGCCGCCTCCAGTCGCTCTTCTGCCAGGTGATATTCGCCACGTGCCACGTGAACCAGGGCGAGACCGATTTGCGGTTCCGCCTTCCTTGGGTACTTACTGATCCACCGTTTGCGATAGATTCTCAGGCCGTCATCAAATAGCCGCTCGGCTTCGGCGTATTTGCGATCTTCCAGCAGTAACCATGCGAGATTGATTGCGATCGGAGCGACATAGGACGCGTCCTCATTGTCGCGTTTGCGACAGATTTCCATGGCACGCTGAAGAAGACGGGTAGCGAGGTCGTGTTTGCCTTGATCGCGGAGCAACGCCCCGTGCAACGATAAGACCTCCGCGATATACGGATGGTTCTCGGCATGGTGCAGTTGATAGATGGCGAGCGCATCAGATATCAGGTCCGCGGCCTCCGCGTATCGTCCTTGGCCGCGAATCGCCGCTGCCAGCGCCTGCATCGTCGACGCCACATGCGCGTGTTCGTTGTCTAGCAACGCACGGCGCATTGCTAACCCCTCACGAGCCATGCTCTCGGCCTCGTCGTAGCGTCCCACTTCTTCGAGAAGCTCCGCCAACGTTTCGAGACTTGTGGCGATCTCCGTATGTTGCGCCCCAAATACCTTGCGCTGGATGACAAGGCTTTCGCGAATCATCGATTCAGCTTCGGTATATTTCCCTTGATACCGCAGTACGGTACCTAGGATCAGCAGACTGGCGGCCACATCCGGATGGTTGTCAGGCAGGAGTTTGCGGCGCATCGCCAGCGCTTCCGAAACACGGCTGAATGCTCTCTCGTAATCGCCACTAATTCTGAATACCCAACCCAGATTGTGAAGGCTCCGCGCTACGGTCAGGTCTTCCTCTCCAAAGGCCGTGTGACTCACGTCGACGGCGTCTTGCAAGAGCTCGATTGCCAGATCATAGAGCCCGAGGTTGCGGTAAATGATCCCGATCGTATTCATTAGCGCGCTCTGGACCGCAGGCTGATCCTTCAGTTCTTTGGCGATACTCTTGGCGCCCTTATCGAGTATTTCAATTGCCGTGACCGATCCTCCCTTACCTTCGTCCGGGTCGGATTCTCCGAAAAGCCCGACCAAGAAACCCAGAGCCTGTTGAGCGGTTTCGGCTTCATCCGCAGCGGCCGATTCCGCTTCAATCGCCCGGTTATACAAGACGTTCATCCAGATACCGAACCCAGTAATCAGGGCAAACATCGCGACGACAAACCCGAAGCCGACTTTGTGCCGGTCAACCAGTTTCCGCAATTGATAGATGGTGCTCGGCGGCCGCGCCAGGATGGGTTGATTGGTGAGAAAACGCTCAATGTCGTCACTCAGCGATGCTGCACTTTGGTACCGTTGGGAAGGGTCCTTGGCCAGGGCCTTGAGAACGATGGTCTCGAGGTCGCCCCGCAAACTCCGCTCGATCGTGCTCGGTCGGCATGGCGTCTGTTCACATATGGTCCGAACCGTTTCATGAAGGGCGGTCTGACCAATGTCATAGGGACGCCGGTCGGTTAAGAACTCAAAAAGGATGACGCCCAGCGAGTACACGTCGCTACGTAGATCGATCTCATCCGGGTTTCCCCGGGCTTGCTCCGGACTCATGTAGGCCAGGGTCCCCTGAATCGCCCCGAGTTCGGTGACCACCGTGGCAGTCGCAATGTCCATGTCCGTGATTCTCGCGAGTCCAAAATCCAGAATCTTGGGCTGTCCTTCGGCGTCGATGACGATGTTTGACGGTTTCAAGTCTCGGTGAAGCACACCGCGCTGGTGGGCGTAGTTAATCGCATCGCATATCTTGCAGAAAAGGCGTAGCCGGGCACGTCGCTCCGACGCCTTGTCGCGCAGATACCGATCCAAGACTGTGCCGCGCACCAACTCCATGGCGAAAAAGTGTTGTCCATCGTCCGTACAGCCGGCCTCGTAGATGGCGGCAATCCCTGGATGTTTGAGCCGAGCGAGTGTCTGGGCCTCCCGCTGAAAAAGGCGGACGGAGTGTTCGTCGACATAACGCCCGCCGCGTACGACCTTGAGGGCCACAGGTCGTTTCGGGTGCTGCTGTTGGGCTTCGTAGACCGTCCCCATCCCGCCTGCGCCCAAAACCGATTCAATCCGATACTGTCCAATTTTTTCGGGAATCGCGGGATTTGGTGCACCTTGCGGGGAGGTGTGGCGTTCAGTCGAATCGTCGTTCGCCAGTCCGGGTGGAACGGAGCCGCCCACCGAGAATGCCTGCGTCTGCTGCGAATCAGCAGGGGCACGTGGGTCATTTGTCTTGTCGGTCATTATTTCGCCCTGAGAAACCGTGCGCCCGAAGAAGCGCAGCCTAATCTTGCCCAGCCAGAGCAAGCCCGTCAAATCAACCGATAGGCACCTCGCGATCCCGCCTGCGGTTAGCGCTGAGGCCGGCCCCACTGCGACGTGATGTCTGCCCACGATCGCGCCCAGCCAGATACAGTAGCACTTTGGATTAGGGCATAGTATTTGACAGTTGCGGATGAACAATCTATCCTGCCGTCCGCAAGTCCGAACGAATCGCGTCTAAGACGGGAAACAAACGCGAAATCGTACCGTTGACACGGACGCTTCGCGAAGGAGGCAGGAAATGCAACCGAAAAGTTCAACCACAAAACAACTGTGGGCAGAATCGCTATGCGGTAGGCGGCTTAGAAGGTCATGTTTCGCGGTAGCCGTCGTCGTGGGCTTCGGCACGTGCGGAGCGGCCTTTGCCGACCATACGAATGCCAGGGCCGAACTCACGGCTCATGGCGAAGGCAGAGGAGGTACATGTGCCCAAGAGGCCTGTGCGGGGGCGCATTGCATTGCATATTTGGAGGCGATGTGCACGGGTGGAAACTGTACGATTAGTGCTTCTTTGGACTGCGACGCCAACCCGTGTGCAGCCAACTTGGTCCCCGTGGCGGCGGAACTCTTTGACACCGGCTCCACAACCTGTGACGCCGGCACGCTCCTTGGCGACCTCGTTAACGGGCCGTTCGTTATTTCCGAAGCCAACTGGAAAACCGCCCTGGCTACCGGCCTAGTGACGGCCAACTTAGGCGCAGGTGGCGGTGGAGACGTGAAAGTCAGCGGCAACGTCGTCAAGCTAAGCGGCGACGTACCCACGGTGTCGGAATGGGGCATGTTGGTCATGTTCGTGTTGGTGCTGGCGGTAGGATCCGTGTTGCTCCGGCGTCAACCGGCTCGGTGCTAGACCATCGCCACATCGGTGACTTCAAGAAGACGGCCCATCTGGCGGGCGGGCATGACGCCCACCAGCCGGCGGTCCGATCAGTGTCGCCAAAGGCTTGCTCCCGCCATCCGCTGCTTGCACGGATCGCCTGCAAATCCGTGTACACTTGAAAGGAGGTCTGGATGTGGCGTAACTGTTGCGGCCTTAGCGTAGTCCTTCTCCCGGTGTTCATGGACGCCTCTTGCCACGCCGCAAATGACACCCCACACATCCCACGGGAACACGTTCATCGGGCTGCTAATGTGGAGTGCTTGTCACTAACTGGCAGACTGCTGCACGCACGCACGGACGATACGCAAACTCAGAAGCTGAACGCGGACTTGGCAGCCGCCCGAGACGCTCTTACCGAAGATCCGACGGACGCCGAGCGGATCGTATGGGTCGGCCGGCGGCTCGGGTATCTCTGGCGGATAAATGACGCCATCGATGTTTTCACACAAGGCATCAAGAACCATCCGAATTATGCACCTCTTTATCGCCATCGAGGGCATCGCCATATCAGCCTCCGCCGATTCGACGAGGCGATCGCCGACCTGGAGCGGGCAGCCACTTTGATCAAAGGAAAGTCCGATGAAGTCGAACTCGACGGAATGCCCAACGCCCGCAACATCCCCCTGACCACGACCGCGTTCAACGTCTGGTATCACCTGGGGCTCGCCCATTATCTCAAAGGAAATTTCGAGACCGCACTGTCCGCTTACCGAAAAACGATGACTTTCGCCAAGCGATACGACGACAACGTCGTGGCCACGACCGACTGGATGTACATGACGTTGCGCAAACTTGGCCGAGACACGGAAGCCGCCGCGCTGCTTCAAACGATCACGCCGAAGATGGAGATCATCGAGAACCATGCGTATCACCGCAGGTTACTCATGTACAAAGGGCTGGTTTCGCCGAGCGCGCTACTCGATCTCGAACACGCGACGGACCTGGATCTTACGACACTGGGCTACGGGGTGGGGAATTGGTACTTGCTGAATGGGCAAGAAGACAAGGCCCGTGAAATCTTCGAACGCGCGACCAACGGACCGTATTGGCCGGCGTTCGGCTTCATCGCCGCGGAGGTCGATCTGGCGCGGCTGGGAAAGTCGCGCCCATGAGCGGCCAAGGGCGCGGCTGATGCGACCGACCCGCTCACTCGGCGAATGCACAGCCTCCCATCGCCCTATCCGTTGAAGTCCTTCGCTGGAGCTTATT
>JADFIX010000139.1:4272-7771 GCA_022566435.1 Planctomycetota bacterium | reverse complement strand
GGGAGACTTCTACATCGATGTCATCGAACCGCTGGCCAACGAAGGGGCCGACATTCGAGTGGATGTCAACATCGTCGCCAAGGGCGACGCCGCCATCCGCGAGAACACGGTGGAGTTAGGCATGAAGGAGGCGCTTTCACAGAGAGGCATCGACGCGGAGGTGGACGCGCGGTGACAAAAGGGAGTCGACGTACTCGTGGGATGCAAACGTACGGCTATGGCGACACCGAGTGTGTAGCCTTCCGAGTCCGGGTCGAGTAAGCCCCGTGCGAAGCGTTCAAGCGGACCGACCGTTCCAACGTCCTATCCCCCTGTGACCAAACAAGGTCACCCCACCTGTTCCATGATGTCAGCAGCCTTCGCTCGGTCCATTTCGGCGTAGACTTCGGTCATCGCGGACGATGTGTGGCCGAGGATAACTCGGGCGGCCTCGATTCCGAATTGTTTGCGCAGCTCGGTGGCGGCGTTGTGCCGCAGGCGGTTTGGCCCCCAAACGGGTACGCCGGCCCGATTGCAGCCGCGCATAATCGCATGGTAGTAACTGACCGTGGAATACCTCTCATTAGCGCGTCGTATCGATCGAAGGGAGTAGCCTCGTCGAGCGCGGATATCTGGATCTTCACTGCGCATTCGCCGCTCTTCTCTCCGTTCCAGTACCGTCTCACGCGGATTGAACAGAAACGACTGCGAGTCGCGCCGCATCAATGGTTGAAGGATCATTTGCGCCTTGGGACCCAGGAATATCTGCCGGTCGATCTCGTGGTGTTCAGTCTTGTGCGACGCGGGTCTGTACACCCAGATTCGTCCGCCTTGATCAATATCACACGGTCGCATCATGACCAGTTCACCGGGCCTCATGCCTGTCAACAGCTGAACCTCGATCATCGCTCGAATTGTCGATGTTGCGTTCGCCAACACCGCCTCGATGTGATCATCCGGTACGGGTCTTACGGGTGCCGATTCACGCGCGGTGGAGCGGCCTTTTTTCAGCGGTGCGACGGCTTGAAGTGCATGTAGAGTCGACGACTCAACCAGTTCGTTCTCGACTCCCCACTTGAACATCCGTCTAATTCGATTGATTCGTGCATTAATGCAGGTTCGCGCAAGGTCTGCTTCGACCATCGCGTCACGCACGGTTTTCAGTGCCCGTGGTCCGAATTCGGCCGCCGCTATCTTGCTATACAGCTTCGCCACAGGACGAAGCGCTTCTCGAATGTTCGAAGCTTCGCCGGTTTGTCGGCCGTTTTTCACGTAATAGCGCTCCGCATGTTCGACAAACGCCGCCATCAATTCGCACATTGCCAGGCCGCCTGCGGTTCGCTGTGCGGCGTTTCCGGCACCAAGCCGCCTGCCGTTGGCGAGCCACTCGGCGACGAGACACGGTCATACCGTACGCGGCTGTCCGGCGTGTCATACTTGCCGAGATAGATGTCCCGGCCGCTCAGCCTTACGACGGCCAGGCCCGACGGCTTGTGATGGCGGTATTTGGGGGTGCGAGGCGTTTTTTCGGGCATGTCGGACTCCTTTCGGTGAAATGTGGTAACTACCACTTTTCACGGCATTTGGAGCCGCACTACCCGCCACAGGCAGGTACGCTAAGTTGCGTTCGGCAAGAACTTTACGTCAAAAGCGGGCGACGAGACTCGAACTCGTAACATTCAGCTTGGAAGGCTGCCGGTGGGTCCGTAAGTGGTTATCCCCGCAGTACTTATGTGCGTTTTTCGGCGTCAGAATGTGGATGTCAACTGGCGACCGACTCAGTTCGGACTGGGTTCGGACCAGGAACCGACTAGAAAGTGACGCCCAAACTGACGCCCGCGAGATTAATCTAATCGTGCCGTTTGGTCGTATGTACCAGCCGTATCATTGGGCAATTTGATGGGATGAGACCGACTATGGCTCCGGTGCGTATAATCGTACGATGCATGCAAGACACAAATACTGTCTCGGGTGTTGGTACATCCTGGACGGGCTGCCCAGCAATCGCTGTCCGGAGTGCGGTCGCACTTTTGCCAGTGACGATCCTCGGACCTTCGCCGTGGAAAAACGGTCACGAAGACCTCGGATTCTGATAAGATTGGGTGCCTTCCTTGCCGTCGTCCTGCTGAATCTTGCTGTGATATTACCCGCTCTTTCGCCTGTACCGATCTTTCGCTCTATCAAAATCGTAGAGCAGCTTCTTTCGCCAATTGCCGTTCAGGATTGGGCAGAAGATGGCCTGTTGCTTGCCGATGGCCGACAGATACAACTCCCAGGATTCACCAAGCTGCCAGCCGTGTCTCCCGCACTGTCTGAGGCAACAAAGAGGGGCATCGAGATCACCAACGGAAGTGTGTACGGTCTGATGCGGATTCATCACTGGTGCGGCAACGATCCCGTTCGAGAGCACATCGCACGTGTTGATCTATCCCAGTTGCTCACTTTTCTCGATGAAGGGGAGCATCTCAATGAGTCGGTCCAGGCGTCTTGGCCAGGATCAGGACGTATCAGTCAGTCGGGGTGGAATGTCAGCGAGTACTTCAGGTTTCGTAGCTGGACCAACATGTTGAAGGACGGTGACACTAGTATGGTAGGAGCGATAGCACAATGACGACGTTGAGGCCCATTCTGCGAGAAATCATCCGACCGTCGGACCGTGAAATGGTTAGGCCGAGTTATCCGTCGCTTTGGTCGCGGGTTAGCACCCGCCAACAAGGCCTGACGGGGAACCGTCAGACTTTCGCAATCGTCTAATACTGGTAAATGGATCATCCGAAAACGATGCGGACGAACCACGGCAGCAAGAGCCAGGACCATGACGACCCGGAAACGTTTTCGAATCGCCGTTTGGATCGTACTCGTCGCAATCGCGGGACTTGGCGGCGTCAGCTACCTGCACTCCTACCACACTCGAATCTCATGGAGTGACAGCCGCCTGATCGTCGTATCCATCAGCGACGGCAACCTCCGAATTGTCCATCTCACCGCCGAGTTGAACGCGACCTATGTTCATTACTCGCCGCTAGAAGCGGTCGCCGATCACTGGACAGACGTTCCGACGAAGGCAATCACTTTGCACCGAGACAATCAGATCAGCTTCATGGACACGACTATCAGTTGTCTGGCCGTCGGGTGCAGTTTGATCGCACCCCTTGCCATCGTTCTTGCCTTCTTTCTTGTCGTGCGGGTCGTCAAGCGACGCCATCTATTCGCCTCAACGGTTCGAGAAATCATTAGGCCCTCAGATCGGCAGATGATTAGACCGATTCGCCGAGTCTTCCGTCGCTCGGTGGTCGTCATCTTAGGCTTGGGCACAATTCTCGCTGTTGCAACGTGGGCGGTTAGCTACACGGGGCTCTCGCTCGCGGAGACCTACAGCAAGCAGTTCGACCAGGGCACCCTGACGGTGTATTCGCCTTTCTACCGGTGCCAGATTCTCGTCTCCTTCGGAAAGAGGGCGTTCCTCGATTCCAATCTCTCAATTCGTGCAGATAAGGGTCGAGTGGATGTTCGTTACCGC
>JADFIX010000139.1:0-4262 GCA_022566435.1 Planctomycetota bacterium | reverse complement strand
AAAGGCACGACCGTTCCGACCCATGACTTTGAACTGGCCGGGTTTCGCTGGCGTCACGTGGCTAATCCAACTGTCCTCTACTGCGGTTTCGGATTGTCGGAGGCTAGCTCTGAAAGCATCGCAACCACCGACGAGCTTACCCGGGACGTTGGGTTCCCCTGTTGGGCTCCGGTCTTGGTCTTCTCGGTCTGGCCCATCATGGCCTTCGTTCGGGGTCCGTACCGTCGTGCGGCACGGCGGGCCAAGGGATTCTGCCTCAAGTGCGGATACAACTTGACCGGGCTGGTCGAGCCACGATGCCCCGAGTGCGGCACGGCCGGCCGACGTGAGATTCAGTCTGGCATGAGCTAGCCACCGTCTGAGGCAGCGACCGGCATACACTTGAGCATCGATACGCCCGTTGGCGTTGGCGGGGTGTCGCAATGAGCGCCTGCGTGTCGAGCATTTTACACGCTTAACGACCCACACTGACGCTATCGCAAATGGCGTTTTTCAGGCCGTCTTGGCCGTTCCCGTCAAGCGTGGCTTTGACGTTACACTGGCATACCTCTGGCGCTACGCTGGCGTGCGGGTCAGAGTTGTACTGGAGTTGTACTGGCGAGTGCTCGTCGTCCCGCGGTTCGTCCAAGCAGGTGTTGGTTAGCGGTGGTGGGCGCGCAGGATTGGCGTCTCGCGTCCGTGCGTGCCCGCTGTTGCGTTTTCTCGGACCGAAGAGACCAAACAGACTCCGAACATAGAAGACTCGACAGAAACCATCTACGGGCGCCTTACGGGGATTTGGCGGAAGACGCGGATCCACGAAGAAGACCAATGTTGCCTTTGGCCGTCGGTACATGACCTCCTGCGTCTCGTACAATAGTTACGTTCGAAAACCGCTGGTGCCGATTTCTGGGTTTAGCGGGCGGTGACCGGTTCGACGTCCCGGTCTGCAGTGTCGCCATCCACGCGAGTCTCCCCTGCGGTTCCGCTTGCGCCGAGTTCGGGCAGGAGATCGTGAATCTTCGGAAGAACGCTCGATAGAAATGTCGAGACGAGTTCAGGATCAAGTTTCGTTCCAGCTTGGCGCTTGATTATCGCGACCGCCTTGACGACCGACATCTTCGGCCGATAGGCTCGATCTGAGGTCAGCGCCTCAAATACGTCCGCAATCTGTACAATCCTAGCGGCCAGTGGAATTTTTTCGCCGTATAATCCATCGGGGTATCCGCTTCCGTCCCAATACTCGTGGTGGTGTCGGACAGGCGATTGGAGAACTTCCGAGCCGTCCAAAGGAGAGACAATTTTATCGCCAATCACGGTGTGGCTCTTGACGATGTCGTACTCATCCGCGGTTAGTTTTCCCGGCTTATGTATGATCTTGTCCGGGACTCCGATTTTTCCAATGTCGTGTAGCAACGCGCCATACACGATCTCTTTGGTGGAAACTTCCGATAAGCCTACGGCTCGAGCGAGCTCCTCGGAAATCTTGGCGACATTGGCGGAGTGATTCGAAACATAGGGGTCCTTTGCTTCGATGGTGTGCACCAAGGACGCCAAAGTGCACTGAAAAGTCCTTGCCCGGTCTGTGCGCGAGTCTTGAAGTTTCGAAGCCATGGTGTGAAACGCAAGAACCAATTCGCCCACTGCATCATTTGAATCAGTTTGGATGCTGGTCGGATTCCATCGTTCTTCGGCAACGGCCGTGGTGGCCTCATGGAGTCTTAGAAGAGGTTTGGCAGCCGCTCGTCCGGCCATCAGGCGGACCGGGGCAAAGATCAAGATTGCAAGAAAGCCGATACCGAGCGCCGTGTCCATGGACCGGTCGCCGACTTCCGTTAGCGATGCCGCCACAGCCACCTGTTCCTCGCCCAAACGCGCAATGTTGTTTCGCGCAACGAACTGGGCGGCGCGAAGCGCACGGTCGAGCGGCCCATTCCCGGCGAAAATGGTGTCGATGTTAGCGGCCTGCGTTTCAAGCTGAGTTGTAGCATTCACGATATGCATGTGCGGTTCAACGAGTCGAGTAAGGCCCACAGCACTTGGTGCCGAGCGTCCAAGGTCCTCGAGCGCCTTCTCGATACGTCCGAGCCCGGATTTCAGGATGGCGATCCTGGCGCTTTGATCTAGGGACTCGTCCGTGAGACACTCGAGGCTGAAGCTAAGCTGTTGTTCCAGACTGCGGAATCGCTCCAGATCCGCCGAGACCTGCAGAACTGCCGGCGAATATCGCTCGCGTACGTCTGCCGCACTAGTGACGTGCACGGCAGAAATGATGAGGAGGAGTACGAAAAGGATCGCGAACGCTGTGTCAATGGGCTTGAATGTGCTCTTGAGTAACATCATGTATTCTACCTGCCGTTTATTGCCGGTGATCCCTTGGCGTTCGGCGATCGTTGGGCCGTCGGTACAGATCGTTCCGAACGGATGGCCTTGGGCCGCGGAAGCGGCACAATCCACCGTCGTCCGGCTTGCTCGACGACGATCTCAGCTCCGTGGATTTCACGAATATAGAGGCCCGCGATGCTATCGGGCGACCCCAATTTCGTACCTGGGAGAACGACGCGACGTCTCCCGTACACCTCGACTGCCGCCATCGGACCGGTGCCATTGTTCATCAGGCCCAGTAGTTTCACGTCGGCGAACCGTACGGCGGTCGTGTCCGTCTGAGAAACATGCACACCGGCATCCGGCGGCTCGAACGGATTGGCTCTCGCCTCGAAGGGAAGCTCGTAACTGGGCAAGCTTCGGCGAGCCCTCTTGGTCGAAGTCTTGGGTGCCCGAAGGCTCTTTTGTTCCGTTCTTCCAGGTGGCGCGGCAACCGTTTGAACACCTGACGTCAGCTTGTCATGACCGGCCGCTTCCTCGGGACGACACCCTGCGATTTCGGCTGTCAGGACCAGGGACGCCAACACGGTAAGAACAACCCGGCGACGACAATGGGAACGGGAGGGTCGAGGCGATACGCCGTCAGAGCCTTCTCTGATCGCCAACCGCACTGACAGGGCGGCACTATCAAGCTCCCCGTTCCGTGAGCATCGATGGATCATCATACTACCGCAGACCCCGAGCGATCCGAAAAGTTGCCGACAAACGTAGATCGTCGCACAGTCCGCACCTAGTGCGCGTGACCTATGATACGATTCGTAGTGATACTCAGCGCGTACGCAGACCCATCAACCGGACAAACGGGAATCCCATCCGGGAAGGAGTTGACGTCCGCCCCAATATCGGACAAATCGGCCAGTGGCCACGTGCCGATATCGAAGTAGTACTTCTCGACCGCCGTGTTGATCACCGCTTTATTCTGGTAACAGGCGTTGGTCTTGGCGGTGGCAGAACTCGCCAACACGCGAGGCACTACGACGCCCGCGAGAATCCCGAGTATCACGACAACCGCGAGAATCTCAATAAGGGTAAATCCACTTCTCCTTCGCCGAGTCTTTTTCAACATTGTTATCTTCCCTTACCGCTAATCCTACGACTTGGGCGGCCGTCCGCGGTTAGACGACCGAGTCACCTGCATCCGGCGGTGTGTAAATCCCAAGCGACAGTTGGTTTTGACGACACCTCTTGTGCAATAGCATACAATTCCCGTAATAGGAATCGACCAAATTCAGAGCGGAAACGAGTATTGCTGAAAACATTCTGGGTTTGCATCTCTCGTGCGGGACATAGCCCGATAGCATCGCGGCTTGCCGATTCCCATTCGTTAAATTCACTTCACCTGTTACTTGACGTGGCAAGAACCAACCAATTGTTATCTGACCTTCGACTGGCGCCATGCGGATCCTCAGACTTGAGAAACCGATCGCACCCGCCGCGAAGAATCTCATGCCGCTAAATCGCCCAGGCAAACCGACTTAGGTCCGATCATTTCGAAGCAGATCGAAGGTCGTAATATGCAGGTCCAAGATGAGCTTTTCGGTTCCCACGGGCGGCAGGTGCAGGTCCAAAAAGTCGAGATCCAGCAGCCGCGAGTCGTTATCCAGAAAAGATAGGAATTCCACGAGCTCTGCAAAGGTGCCCTGGACCGATATCATCGAAACGTGCTCCTCAACCTCCCACATGGGCTTACGGGCTTGCTGTCTGGCGCCGGCGGGAGTCTTTCCGAGAACCTCGTCTAGTGGGCGTCGATGCACCGGGCCAGGCCGGATGGAACGCAAACGACAATTTGCTTTGCGAGCCATCAGCGTTAAATCTTGTTTGTATGTAGACATCTTCGCCTTGGGTACAAGGGTGGCCTCCAAATCGCCAATGTCTTGGTGCTTCTTTGCGACCCGATC
>JADFIX010000138.1 GCA_022566435.1 Planctomycetota bacterium | reverse complement strand
GACAGACCACATCGACCTGTCGGCGGCGGCGGCGCGGGGCATAACGGTGTTCTCCTTACGGGAGGACCGAGAGTTGCTCAATGAGATCACGTCCACTGCGGAGATGGCGTGGACGCTGCTTCTGGCGGTCGTTCGTTGGTTACCTTGGGCCTTCGAATCGGTGAAGTTGGGCCGCTGGGAAGCGGCCCCTTACAGGGGTCACCAACTTTCGGGCAAAACGCTCGGAGTTCTCGGCTACGGCCGGCTCGGGCGGTTTGTGGCGGAATACGGTCAGGCCTTTCGAATGGCGGTTCTCCTTTGCGACCACAAGCCCCAGTCCGACCTTCCGCCGGGGGTAAAACAGGTCGGGTTCGAAGACCTGCTGCGGAGTTCGGACGTGGTATCGATTCACATTCACCTGACGGAGGAGAACCGAAACATTTTTGACCGGCGCGCCTTGCAGATGATGAAACCCGGGGCGGTACTCATCAATACAAGCCGGGGAGCGATCATTGACGAGGGCGCTTTACTGGACGCCCTGCGCGACGGGCCCCTGGCGGCCGCGGGAGTTGATGTCATCTGTGGCGAGAATCGAGCGGACATCGGCAACCACCCGCTCGTGCGATACGCCCGGTCACACGACAACTTGATGATCTCGCCTCATATCGGCGGGGTGACGTTCGAACCGGTGGCGCTCGTTTGCAGGCGCATGGCGGAACGGATAGTGGCGTTCATGGAGGCGATCTGACCGGGCTATTAACGAACTTATTTTGCTGGATGGCACTGCAGCCTGGAAAATGAACCGGACCGAACTCCTGAAATTCACCATTGATACCTGACATTACCCCCACTTTCGGGCCATAAAAGAAAAAAAAGGTGTTACAGCCATTATGGGTGGATTTCCCTACCCCACTTGATAATCAAATCGGAATGAGAGGGGTTTTATCTTCGTTGGCTACTCTGACATCACCGAAAATCGTTCGGCCCTCGTGCTGGATGACCCCGTTTCTTCCCTTGACCACAACTATAGAGAGCGTGTCGCACTGAGACTCTGTGAAGAGGCGAAGAACCGCCAGGTCGTCTTCTTCACGCACGACCCCATCTTCCTCTTCATGCTCGACAAGTACGCGAGCTCGCTCACGGTGCCCCAACGCCAAGTAAGTCTCATCCGTGGAGGTACTGAGGGCGGTCATGGTTGCGCCGAGGAGGAACCGCCCTGGATCACAATGAAGGTAAATGATCGCATCACCCGGCTTCGTCGCGAACTCGTTCCCGCACGCCAGCTCCAAAAGGCTGGCGACCAGCCAGGCTACGAACGTGAGGCAAGTCGCATCTACGACAATCTACGAAAGACGTGGGAACGTGCAGTAGAGGAAGTGCTCCTCAACGGAACGATTCTTCGATTCGGAGATGCTGTCCAGACGCAGCGCCTGCGTGCCGTTGCCGACGACCTGCTGCTCAAGGACATCGAAGCGACCTTCGATGACCTGCCGCGTCGACATCGCAGGAGCATCCGTGAGCGGCTGTCACGGACCTGCCGACAGTTGGGATACGACCACTACCATCGCGGGCAGTACGCAAGGGCCCTGTGGTTCTTCGCCGAATCGTTCTGGAACCGGCCGGATCCACGGGGCTTTTGTCATGTTTTCCAGGCCGGGATCCGGGTACTGGTGCCGCGTTTCACAAGTTCCACGACTAGAGCTCCGACGCACGTGATTTGATGGGTGGCATGGCCAAGCGAAGCGCCGCCATGCTGTCGCCGCGTCGGCATGCCGGCGCCCGACTTCGTCGGGCTTGGGCATGGCACCCTCGACCGGACGGCGCCCATCACGTCAGGCGTAACGCTGGCTGCAAGCCGATCGCTGAGAACTGACAACTGAGAACTGACATCTGACAACTATCTCCCCACCCTTGCTCCACACCCCAAAGTCTGAAAGGATGGTGACAAGTTACGGGCGTGATCACCGGCAAGAAAACCGATTCTCGGGAGGGTCAATATGAAAGCAACTCGTCGTCACATGTTAACGAGCGGTGCGCTGGCCGCACTGGGTGGTGGATTCCTGGCTCGCTTGGATAAGGTCGCCGGGCAACAGGGCGGTTCGTCGTCGTCGCTCACCGACACATTGAAACAACAGGTGTCCGATGCGAGCCTGAGCAAACTGATCAAACCTGAGGCCGGCGCGGAAGGTCCGCCGCAGCCCGCCTACTACGACCGGCTGCCGCTCGAATGGAACAAACGCACCGTCACCCGCTTCAAGAAGAAACTCGCCGAGCAGGATCTTCACGCCTTTCTGGTTCGCGATCGGCTCAACATCATCTACCTGACGGGGTATTGGCACACCACGACCGAGCGGCCGCAATCCGTCTTCATGAACAAAGACGACACCGACCCCTGGTATTTCTACCCCTCGCTCGATCGCGATCTCGTACGCACCTGGTGGTTCGGCGGCGGGCGCGAGTATTTCGATTTTCATCATGGCCGCGGCGCCTTCCCGCACGAGAGCCGCGTCCAGCAGGGTGAGAAAGTCGACCTGTTCGAGTTCATGCTGCAGGGCGTGAAAGAGCACGGCATTCAGGGTACCAAGATCGGCATCGACAGCGAGCTTTATCCTTCCGAGTTGGAAAAGATTGCCAAGGTTCTGCCGGGTGTCGAGTTCGTCGACGTGTCGGACGTGCTGATGGGCATGCGGCAAGTCAAGACGGCGGAGGAACTGGCGCTCTGGCGGCGGGCGTATGTCTATTTCGATCGGGCACACGCCTTCGCCCGCGACTACATCCTCACCCACGGCACCGACGTGACCGACTACGAAGTCAAACTCGCCACCGAACTGTGGATCAACGATCAGCTCTATAGCGATATCGACTTGGCCGACGGGGCGTGCCACCACGGTGTGTTCACCGGCGTCCATCTCGGCGTGCGCGTCGGGCCGGTCACCGCCTACCCGCACCCCAATCAACCTTCGTTCAACCGCATCGAAAAAGGCGCGGCGTTGCAGGTCGCCGGGCTTGCCCGCGTCGGGGGGTATGGCCACGAGAACTACCGGCCGTTCATCATCGCAGGCGCCGGCGGGCAGTTCGATCCGCACATGCAGCATTTGTGGGAGGTGAGCAAGACGTGCTGCGATATGCAGCTCGAAATGTCGGCGGCCGGGGTCACCTGTTCCTCGATCGCCTACCGCATTCACAAATACCAGGTCGAGCAGAATGTGCAGCGGTACGTGTATCATCGCCCGGCCCACGGCGCGGGCGTGGAGGGTCATCAATCGCCGTACATCGCCCTGGGCGACTACACCATGCTGGAGCGGAACATGTGCTTCTCCGAGGAGCCGGGTCTTTACGACCCGGAGCACAAGTGCGGG
The DNA here is from genome assembly GCA_022566435.1 of Planctomycetota bacterium. Taxonomy (GTDB): domain Bacteria; phylum Planctomycetota; class Phycisphaerae; order UBA1845; family UBA1845; genus JADFIX01. Next base: position 4,437 of record JADFIX010000138.1, on the reverse strand, counting down.
TTCAACTGGAGCGATACGATCGTGGTGGGTAGTAAATCCGGCTACCGCATGAGCCGGGTGCCGTATACGAAGGATTGGTGCTGGATTACGTTGTAGGGTTATGCCGCTGGTATGGGCTGGCGGATGAGGGGATCGATGAAGTATTATTTCAGATGATCCCGGAACTCAGATCATCCGACCACAGTTTGGCTGAGTAATCGGCAAACGGCGAATGTTGTGAGTATAGAGGCGTAAGCTAATGGCGAACGAGCGAGCTATTCGGGAGTTGAGCAGTCTTCTTGATCGTGTAGATGCGGATTCCAGTAATGAGTTGAACCGGGAGGGCGCAAGGATTCGCTCGGCGAAGGAAGCTGTAATCGTGAGCTATTCGCCGATGTTTTCGTCGGAGAACCTCAACAACCTAACCGCCGAGGAGTTCCGTGACTTTCTCCTGTACAGGAACAACAAGCACTGGGACTGCCTTCAACGTTGGGGAGGCCACATAACGGCGAACATGCCGCGGCTCCAGGAGGCCATCCGCGTTCTCGTCGAAGAGAATGTCCCGTTGCGCACTCGGCTCAATCGCTTGAGGCCAAAAGGTGACGCGCCAATGATCAAAGGCTTGGCCTGTGCGGTCATCACTCCGATCCTCCAGATCATGTACCCGGACAAGTACGGCGTGCTGAACGAAATTTCCAAGGAAGGCATGAAGCGGCTGGACCTTTGGCCGGAAATGCCGCGCGGGCCGACCTTCGCCGAGCTCTACGAGGCAGTCAACCGTGTTCTGTTGGAAACAGCGGCCAGGCTCCAAATCGACCTCTGGACCCTCGACATGCTTTGGTGGCGGCTCGTGCGGACGGACGTACCGAGGTGATCGCAGCCGGGACGCGTCGTCCGCGTTGTTTGAACCGGGGGTCTCGACTCTTCCGGACGACGGGGGCACTGCAACCGAGCCCGCCGCGAATCGACAGCCCAAGCCTGAAAAGACGTGGGCCAATCAGCCCGATTTTTCGCAGTGTAAGCAGGAGGACGAATCCGATTGTAAGCGTTTTCTCCGAGGTCTCGGCGCCGACGAGGTCATCAAAACCGAGCAAGGCGTCGCGCTGCAATTCTACGACAAGCTGAGTCAGCGCATTCGTCACAGGGGGTAGCGAACTCCGGGCGCTTGCTGCCAATCGTGACGAATCTACGACCGCTTGGTTCGCTATTCCTAGCTCAAGAGCCTCGGTAGAACGTACGTGGTAAGCAATCCGCCCGCCACGACCAGCAACACAGCCCAAAACACGTATACTAGGATGGAGAAGACACTGAATTTGCTGGAAAGTTTGCCGATCTTATCCTGTTGGTCGCGATCGACATCACCGAGGCGCCCCGTCTCTTCCTTGACATGGGATATCTCTCCGACAAGTACCTTGACACTGGCACTGATCTCATTGACATGCTGGGCGTTACTTGAAGTAGCTATCTCGAGCTTGCTTACTTGATCGCTCACGACACCGATGCTTATTGAAAGTTTATCTACATCCTGCGACAATTTCTCCACGTTCCCGGTCAGTTGCTTTATGGGTTCGACAACGTCCTCGTACTTGGTACGCAAATCGAGGATGTCTTTGGTAATCCGGTCGATCTCCTTAACATGCTCACTAAGTGCCGCCCAGGAAAGCACCTCCTTATTCGCCATCTCGTTGACGAAGCGATCAGGAAAGTTCCCACGCAGGAGGTCGGGGTCCGGAGATTTTGGACGCGAAACCTGACCGCCTAGTGACTCAAAGACCAAACTGCAAATCGGACGCCCTCTGCGTAGGATAACCTTTCGTGCCGAAGCATTATAAAACCCGAATAGGAGGTGGCCTGTGTAACCCGGGTCGATCTGAGTCCCCGTCAGGAGTGCAATCCCCTCGTACGAGAAGGACCGCTTCGAGTTGATTCGGACGAGTAGGTCTGCCGGAATCTTAACGCATTCCTCTGAGATGACGGCAGCGTACCCCCCTGGACTGATCTCGAGAGCTTCCGCTGTCAGATCCGATTCAACACCACGTCCACCGACAATTCCTTTGCGGCCGATTCGAACGTCGTATGAGCAGCAGTCTAAGCCTCGCTCGTCCCACGTTCTGGGATCGAATAGCTGGTTAGCCCTGACGAGTTCTCTGATCTGCGCGTCGGTCAAGACGACTCCCGGTTGCAACGGTTCAGGAAACAGTCGTTCCTCTGATTTCTTCGCGTTCTTCGACATCTCCAAAGCTCCTTATCGAGCCTACATCCCGGTGCGCTCGCTAAACAGCATACGAGTAACGCCGGAATACAGATAGCCCCAAGCTTCGCCCTGACGCGGAAGATTTCGTGGTCCGTCCGATTACAACTCACAGGCGACGGGACGGGTGGCAGGTTCTTCGAACCTGGTTTCTCGATTCTTCCGGACCATCGAGACACAATAATCAGCGCACTACCTAATCGGCAGCCCACCTCTGAAAAGACATGGCTCCCCAGCCGGACTTGGCAACGAGCCGGAACGCTTTTTGCGACGCCCGGCAGCCTGTGGAATCCGAGTGCGCGGGGCGTAAAGGCCGAGGCCGAAAACAAGCGTGGCGCGGCAGAAAGGCAGATAAACAAGCTGCGGGAGGAGATCGCCAGCGAAAAACAACAGCCTTTCACCCCTAGGGTGAAACATAGCTTGACAGGCGGTCGCTCGTGGCGTAGACTGGGTGCGATGGAGACCGCGAATGGACTTTCGGTTCTCGGATGCAAAGCTGAAGAAGCTATATACGAAGGGGACGGGCGCTCATGGCTACCCGGAGGGCGTCGTTGATTCGTTCCTGCGGAGGGTACGGACGATCGACGCGGCCAAGGACGAGCGCGACCTTCGGGTGCCGGCAAGCGTCCACTTCGAGAAGCTCAAGGGCGCCTGCGCCGGGAGCTATTCCATGCGGCTCAAGGGTCGGTGGCGGCTGATCTTGCGGATCGTCGCCGAGGAGGATCGGAAGGTCGTCGTGATCGACGAGATCACGCAACACTACGGAGACTGAGGCCATGACCGAAAAACTGCGACCCTACAGGCCGGTGACACCGGGCGAAATCCTCAAGGAAGAATTGGATGCCCGTGGTTGGACGCAAACCGACTTTGCGGAAATCCTCGGTCGGCCTATTCAGGCGATCAATGAAATCATCAGCGGCAAGAAGGCCGTCGTCCCCGCGACCGCCGTTGAACTGTCACGTGCGATGGGCACCAGTCCGGAGTTCTGGCTGAACCTCGAATCCGCATACCGTCTCGACCTGCTCCATCACCAGGGCAAGGACAACAAACAGATCGCCCGGCGGGCCAAGGTCTACTCGCTCGTTCCGGTCAAAGAGATCGCCAAGAAGGGCTGGATCAAGAAATCCCAAAACCTGGACATCATCGAGCGGGACGTTTGTCGATTGCTGGAGATCGACTCCGTGGACGACAAGCCTGTGCTCGCCGTTGCCGCCCGCAAGTCCGATCCGTACGGCGTCCTGACTCCGGGGCAAGTGGCGTGGGTATGCCGGGCGCGGCAAATCGCGCGGAGAAAGAAGGTCAAACCGTTCGATCGCCGCAAGTTCAACGCACGGGTTGCGAGCCTAGCGGGACTATCCGTCGATGACGACGGCGTGGCACAGGTTCCCAAAGCCCTCGCCAACCTTGGCGTACGGCTGGTCGTCGTGGAACACCTTCCGCAGACCTGCATCGACGGAGCCGCTTTTTGGCTCGACGCCAGATCGCCCGTAGTGGCGATGTCGCTGCGCTACGACCGGATCGACTATTTCTGGTTCACTCTCATGCATGAGCTGGCCCACATCAAAGACAACGGCAAGCACACCGGCCACCTCGACAACAACCTGGTCGGCCCGTCGGCGGAAGCGTGCGAGGACAAACCCAAGGAGGAGCGAGAAGCCGACATCCAAGCCTGCCAGTGGCTCGTGCCGCCCGACGAAGTGGATGACTTCGTAGCCAAAACCAAACCGTACTTCTCGAAGGAGGCCATTATGGATTTCGCCGAGAGCATGGGCGTGCATCCGGGGATTGTGGTCGGCCGGCTCCAGCATCTGAAAGAAATTTCCTTTCTAAAGGAGAAAGAATTCTAAGGCAAGTCATAACTAATTTATTTCCCCATTCTAAGGTACTTCAAAATGATAGGATTGAATTAAATTTATTAGAATTTGCACGTTCAATGTGAAGTATAATTCGCCGAGACTATTAATATGACCACAATCGGGACAACATCCAATCTCAATTACTGTTTCTCCGTGTAAATGCACGATTGGTTTCAATGTACCAGTATTAGGACACTTAGAGATTAAACCAAATCCCCCCATCTCACTCACGGGAAACTTTCTCCATGTAGAGAAGTCGTGTAGCTTTGTTACTTTGAAACCTTTCATAGTGCTTGTTCTTTGGATTTGGGGGTTAATTAGTTCCTTTTGTCCCCATTAAATGACCGTATT
>JADFIX010000137.1 GCA_022566435.1 Planctomycetota bacterium | reverse complement strand
CACGGCGGCTGGTACTACCGCCGGCTGTTTTGGGAAGCGGGCATGATCGGACAGGTTCTATATCTCGAAGCCGAGGCGGCGGGCGTGAGAAGCACGGGCATCGGCTGCTACTTCGACGATCCGGTGCACGACGTCCTCGGGTTGGATGGTATGGCGTATCAGTCGCTTTATCATTTCACCGTGGGCGGCGCCGTCGAGGACACGCGCTTGACAACAGAACCGGCGTATTCGGGTCGTTCACGTGTCGATCGCCCGAGTGTTTGAGGTTATGGCCGTGCCAGCGATTCAGAGTGACCGGCGGGTGGCGCGTTGGATGGAATCTGCAGTTGTTCTTCGACACGCGCCAGCAGTTTCAGAGCGTCCTTAGTTTCGGGATGATACTCGCCCTGAACATCCGTTAACCCGTCGCACGCACGGGACAGATCGGCGTGCGCTTCATTCAATCGTCCAAGCTCGAGGTTGGCCCATCCGCGATAAATGACACGGATTCGCAAGCAGAAATTGTCCGGCAAAAAGCAAAACTCGATCGATTATTCTCTTGGGGTCTCAAATTTCATTGTCCGGTATTCTTCGGCCTTGATCGGCTTGTTCCAAGCTTCGTAAAGCCCAATGATTGCCGTGATGGTTGCTATTGTTCGCTTGTGCGATGGGCCCATCGCGGCCGCGAGGAGCTGAGGAGCTTCCAGTAAGGCGGTCTCGGCATCCTCGAACTCCTGGAGTCCGATCAAGCACTTGCCGTATTCGGTCAGGTATTGGCCGAGCTCTTGTTCGCGATTTGGGAGCCGCGAAGAGTCCACGGCCTCACGTAGAAGCGGCGCGGCAGCCGTGTAGTCCTCTTGCTTGAGGTACATTCTCCCAAAGAGGCTCAACGCCGCGATCGTCTTTCGATGAGTGTTGCCCAAGACGTGGCGACGGATGCTGAGACCCTCCATATACAGCGGTTTCGCCTCGCCGTACCTTTCAGTTGCCACATAGAGCGATGCGAGTCTAATCAGCGCGGTCGCGGTGTCTGAAGATGCTCCACCGAACAATTGTCGTCGGGTCTCTATCGTTCGTAGGAACAACGGCTCAGCCTCCATATATCGGTCGCAGCGCGAGTAACTCGTTGCCAAGCCGAGCATGGCCGTTAACGATTCCGGGTGCTCTACGTCGTCGTTGTTGCGGAAAGCCTCTAGCGTCTGCTCAAATAACTGACACGCGTCCTCCGGCCGGCCCTGTTGGACGTACGTTGTCCCTAGTCTGTTTCGCAGCCAGAGTGTATCGGTATGGTTTCTGCCGTTGATGCGCGACGAAATGTCGATCGCTTCGTTGTGCAGTTGCGTTGCCTTGTCGAACTGGTTCTGTTGAGCGCGCACGATGGCTAGATTATTCATAGAAATCAGCGTTTCCGGGTGCTCCGGGCCGTTTACTCTCTTGCTTAGCTCAAGTTCTATTGTGTGAAGCCGCGCCGCCTCTTCGAGCTCGTCATCACCGTATAGTAACGCCAGGTTGTTAATACAGGCCAATGTCGCGGGATGATTCTCACTCAATTCGGACTGGGCGATCTTCCATGCCTCCTTCAGAATCGGCTCCGCTTCCTCCTTCCGATTTTGGTCAAGGAAGCACAGACCCAGAGCGGTCATCCACATAGCGTCTCGATGGACCTTTAGTGCTTTATTGAACAAGGACACTGCCTCCTCGTAGTGCCCCTGTAGGCGAAGACAAGCCGCAAGCTCACTCATAGCAGACGCCGTGTCGTAATGCTCTTCTCCTAGCTCCGTTTGACGCAATGCCAGGGCCGTTCGCAAATGCAGTTCTACTTGGCGAGAGGCTCCTAGACTTTCGTACATTTGTGCCAGTGAAACGAGCAGGCGGGCTTCGATCAGTGGCTGATCGGCGAAATCCTTGGCCATCGTCTCCGCAGCACGGCTCAGTATGTTCCGGTGGATCAGTTCTCGACCGAAATCCGCCCGGTTCACCTGATCCAGCAATACGTCGAAGTCATTCAGTGCCTCATCGATTTCCACTCCGGTGGTGTCGGCGCTGCGCAGTTGGTCTTGTATGCGTCGGCGAAGATCGGAAATCGCGTTATGACCAAGCATCTCAGGAACGACATGCATGAGCATTTCGCTTTGAAAATCCGTGATCTTCTTAAGGTCCTTTTGCGACCGCTCGACTTCCACCAAACGCTGGTGGGCCAGATTCTGTGCGCGGCCAGCAACAACAGCCTGCCACGTCGTACCGATTACACCCACCACGAGCGCAACGAAGACTGCGAGAATGCCGCCAACCAAGACCCTGTTACGACGCCCGAACCGGCTCAATTGGTAAAACGCCGTCGTGGGTCGGGCGAGTATCGGCTGGTGTTCAAGGAACCGTCGGATATCCGATGCGAACGCGGCGGCGGAGTCGTAGCGGAGAGTTTTGTCTTTCTCCAGTGCCTTTCCGACAATGGTATCGATGTCGCCGCGAAGCTTGGTGTCGATCGAGCTTAGGGGTAAGGGGTCTTCTTCCCGGATCATCCGCAAGGCGTCGAAAACCATCTTGTCGTGCATGACGTGCGGCAACCGCCCACTAAGCAACTGATATGTCAGAACGCCGAGAGCGTAGACGTCGCACCGAATATCGACATCATCGGGATTCCCGGACGCCTGTTCCGGACTCATATACGGCAGTGTGCCGATCACCTGTCCGGTATGCGTATGCATGGTGGTCAATGTGGTGTCCGCATCCGTCAGGCGTGCCACGCCAAAATCGAAGATTTTCGGTTGGCCGTCGGCATCCACAAGAATGTTGGCCGGTTTGAGGTCGCGGTGGATGACGCCATGCTGATGGGCGTGGTGAACGGCATCTGCGATTGTGGCCATCAGCGACATGCAGTCGCGCGGGCTCAGCGAGGCCCGTTTCGCATAGTCGGTAAGCGTCTGCCCGGGAGCGAATTCCATGGCAACGAACGGCTGATCGCCGAGTTCCGTTTCCACCGTACCCGCTTCATGCACTTGGACGATGCCCGGATGGTGCAGCCGCCCGAGCGCGCCCGCCTCATGCTTGAATCGCTTTCGTATCGCTGGCGACAACAAACCACCCTTGATCAGCTTGAGGGCCACCTCTCGCCGCGGGTTCTCTTGCTCCGCAAGATAGACAACGCCCATACCGCCCTCGGCAATGAGTCGGAGAATGCGGAACCGACCGATTCGTCCGTCGGGAAAACCGGGGAGCTTGTGTCCATCTTCCCGTACCGCTACGGCACCGGGATCGACTCTCACCCGATGGACGCTGTTCGGCAGCAGCTCCTCCGCGTACGCATCAGCGGCCAGCAGCGATTCAACTTCTCGACGCAACTTTACATCACCCCCGCACGCTTCATCGAGCAGCGCCGGGCGATCATCGATATGTATATCAAAAGCGTCGGCCAGGACCCCCTTGATTCGCGTCCAATCAAGCTGCCGTACCACTGGTCTTGCCTCCTATGGTTGTATCTCCCTTTCGGATCTCGCGGCAAAGCCAAGCCCGGGCACATCGCCAATCAAGCGTGACCGTGCGGGGCGAAATGTCCAAGGCGGAAGCGGTCTCCGCAATGGTCAAGCCCGCGAAGTGACGCAGCATGATGATGTGGCTGGCACGCTTGTCCTCTACTTCCAAACGCTTCAGGGCTTCGTCCAGTGCGAGTATGTTTTCCGCCAGGGGGTTCGAATCTGGTGGCACCGACTCCAAATCGACCCGCTTCCGGCCCCCGCCGTGTTTCTCCGTCGCCCGACGACGCGCCTCCTCCACGAGGATTCGCCGCATGGCCGTTGCTGCCGCCGCGAAGAAATGGGCGCGGTTGGCCCACGGCACATCGACGTCGCCCACCAGCCGTATGTAGGCCTCATGAACGAGCCCGGTGGTTTGGAGTGACAGTTCCGCCGGCTCCTTCGCCAAATATCCGTGGGCAAGCGTACGTAGATCGTCGTAGACGAGCGGCAGAATGGTCTCGGCGGCATGTGTGTTCCCATCACCAATCTGCGCCAGCAGCGTCGCAACCGGCTTGTCGTCGGGCACGTCCAAATCTTGTTCCTTCCCAATAATCTTCCAGATCACGCGAGGGGCGTGGTCTGATGGCTTGTTAATCCCAACCATGGAGATTCTTGGCTTGTCCATCTTATACGACTTTCGCAGTGAGTTCAATAAGTCGCCTGACCGCCGCAGTCTCGCCATTTCAACTTGTTCTTGTGCGTTGGCCCAACTATTGGGGTGATTGTCGGCGTTTCCGCGTTGGTTCGGGTGGGACAAACCGTTTTGTAACGGTCCTAACCGTCGCCGATTCGGCATTCGGCCCCCCGCATCCGTCTCTCGTCCCCTCGCCCACGCACGACGGGCGCTGGAATAATGTCAACGCGATGTGAAGAATTTTCTTTGCGCAAATCGGTAACCGAACACGCACTAATCAATAGAGACGTAAGTTGGTTTCGCATACCGGCGAGATTCACGGTTTGCTGGCGCTACGAAGGACTATCTTTTACGAACGGAGAAGTAAAATGATTCCGAAGATCGAGTGGGCAACAAAACGATTCTTGTTGTGTTGGATAATCCTCGAATCCATCTCACGTGTCGCGCTTGCAGGCGACCTGTATCCACCTCTGGGACAGGTACAAGCCACGAACCGGGTTCAGATCAACCAGCAGTTCATTCCGGGGTCAACGTCCGGGACGCTTCCCTGGAGGATTGAAGAGTCGGGCTCGTACGTCTTGACCGGTAACATCAAGGTGACTGACCCAAATTATGCCGGGCACGGTATTGAGATCGACGCCGACGTCAACGATGTCACCCTTGACCTTAACGGTTTTGTCATCGAGGGGCTGCCGGGCTCGGGCGATGGCATCCACGTAAACTTCTCCGGCGCAGGGGCTCGAAACATCACCATCTTCAACGGAAGCGTGCGGGGGTGGGGCGATGACGGTATCGAATTCGACACAACAGTGGGCGACGCTTTCGTACTTCGCGTTACCGACGTTCGCGTTATGTCGAATTCTGGAGATGGAATCACCATGCCGATTCCGGGCGGGGGCGGGCTGTTCCTGACGCATTGCATGGCCAGAGGCAACGGTGGCACCGGATTCCGCATAGGTGGCTCATCGGAAGTTCGGGAGTGCCTTGTGGAGGACAACGGCGGCGATGGAATCGTTTGCGCCGGCGGTTGCCGGATTGTTGACAACTTGATCAACCGCCATTGCGACGGTGCAGGTATTCACCAAGTCCTCGGCGAGCATACGCTTATCCAGGCCAACCGTCTTATAGCCGGAAGAATCCGAGTGGACTCACCGGGTAATTTGATCGTTCAAAACGACGTCAACCTCGTGCCGAACTGTTCCAGCGGCCCTTCCTACGAGCTTGCAGGTAGCAACACGTTCGGCGAGATTGTCAGCATTTCGAACACCGGGCAAATTGGTGCGAATGCCTGGGCCAACTTTCAAGACTAAACGGGCTCGTATTTGGCAAATTTGAAGACTAAATTCCAGGAGTCTATCGCAGTCTGTAACCTACTTGCGTAAACATGAAACTAATGGAGAAGCGATCATGAAGAACTTTCGATTCTTGGCAGGGACACTTCCAATCAGCCTATGCATCGTGATCGCCGGTGCGTGGACGGCTCTTGCTGGTGTTCTTGAGCCACCGGCGGGACCTGTGGGCCCCACAATGAACAGCTTAGAGGAGATTCACGATCTGATGGCGGCGCTGGCTGCGGGGCTCGAGGCGCGTACACCCGTTCAGTCATTGCCCGGGTCTGCTTCGGCGGTTCACGTCATTGACGAACCGGGCTCTTATTACCTCACAGCGAACGTCATCGGACAATCCGGACAGCACGGTATCTTTATCGCTTCGCCGAATGTGACGCTCGACCTGAACGGTTTCGCTTTGATTGGAGTGCCAAGTTCCCTTGACGGTATTCTCGCCAATGTATCGGGTAATAAGAACATCGTGATTACGAATGGCACGATTCATGGCTGGGGAGGCATTGGCGTGCATACGCAGCAAGCCAGAAACTGCCGACTTGAGAACTTGCAGGCGTCCGACAATGGCGGCCATGGATTACACATAGGCGATAACAGTACCGTAATCGGATGCATTTCTCAGAACAACGGCGGCATCGGTATTTTTGCCGCTACTGGCGGCGCGATTGGTAGCACAATTAGCAATTGCATGGTTCAAGGGAATGCTGGTGGAATCAACGCAGCCAAATCCCTGATCAGGGGAAACACGGCAACAGGCAATGGTGTCAATATTGCAGGTGGTAATGCAACGATCATCGATAACCACGCGCCTTAGTACAAGCAATCCTCTTGGTGGAGCAAGTGTTATGCGAGAACATATAAAGACGACGACACTGTGTTTGATCTGTTGCCAAATTGCTTTTGGTCAATCAAGTATTGATGACCCAAACAAGTTCGGATGGAGCGAAAACGCAGGGTGGTTCAATTGGAGAGACGCGAACGGAACAATCCAAGGGGTCATCGTCACGACAGAATTTCTCAGCGGCTACGTTTGGTGTGAGAACGCCGGCTGGATCAACTTCGGCGATGGCACGCCCGCCGACGGGCAGAGCTACGGCAACGTTGACGGCACCGACTTCGGCGTCAACATCCTGCTCGACACCGACTTGGACGGGTACGGATGGGGTGAGAACGTGGGGTGGATCAACTTCGGCTGGGGAGCCGAACTCGACAAGGCGGGGCGTGCCCGGTTCGACGGTGGGCAATTCCACGGCTTCGCCTGGGGCGAGAACATCGGATGGATTAATCTCAATGACGTAAGCACGATCTGCGGGAACGGAAACCTTGACCCCGGCGAAGAATGCGATGACGGCAACACCGACAACAGTGACGGTTGTTCCTCGACCTGTACGGTAGAGCCGGATTGCCAATGCACGGGAGACCCGAGCGTATGCACGTGCTGCGGCGACGGCTCCGTCGAGGGGTCGGAGGCGTGCGATGACGGCAACAACGACAACACCGACGCTTGCCTCAATACATGCGTCAACGCCCGCTGCGGCGACAAAGTTCCCGGCCCTGGTGAAGACTGCGATGACGGCGTCAAGGTCGCTGTCGTTCTCGGCGGCAACCCATGCCTCACGGACACTATTGATCACCTCAACGTCGGTTCGAGTGGTAGCGGCTTCTTCGACAGCAGGTTTAATTACTCGCTCGTAAACCGTGTTAAATGCTCCTGCGAACGGCATGATCACAAAGCAGGTGCGGGTCATGGGTTTGCTGACTGTCTTAGCCGGCTTAGCCAAGATGTTCGGGGCTTTCGGCTTTCCGAAGCTAGGGCTTCGTCTATCAAAACCCTAGGTGCTAAGGCTGGGCCGAGATAGTACATGGTTGCCAGGCGATGCACTTTGGGGGCTTTCATGTTCGGATAATTCTGATACAGCCAAACCTCGAAGCAAAGGGTCTGGTAGAGTGGGTCGTTTTTTAGAGGCTCAAAACTTCTTTCGGGAGCGTTGACCAGTTGGTGGAACGTTTGCAGAATCTCGAGGGACACCTTGGTAGGGACATGACGCCGATGTAATTCGTCGATGGTCCATTTCAACTCCGGAATGTCGCCGAGGTCGTAAGCGTCAGCAGGATTTTTCCTGGTGTCGTCCGGTTGATCCTGTAAATTCGGATCCTCAACGGGCTCCATCTCCGAAATGTCGCCGAGGTCTTCGTAGGAGAGTTCAACTGATCCTGAGGAAGCGGCCGGCCCCTCCTCAGTCGACTCCCCTTCTGGCTCGGAGCTTATTATTTGGTCTTCTTCTGGCTCGAAGTTTATTCGTGCCTCTTTGACCCACCTCTTCATGGTCCTAATGTCGG
>JADFIX010000136.1:6867-7922 GCA_022566435.1 Planctomycetota bacterium | reverse complement strand
CTAGGCGAGATCGATTCGTTGATCGCGGAACGCGCGAACGACCCCTACTTCCACGAGCTCCGGGGCCAGATGCTGTTCGAGAACGGCCGCGTCCGCGAGGCGGTCGACTCGTATCGGCGCGCCGCCGAGCTGCTGCCCGACGCGCCGCTTATCCGCATCGGCCTCGCCCAGGCGATGATCGAGACGGGCGATCAGGCCAGCCTTGCCGACGCCGCCGGGCACCTCGACGCGGCGGTGCGCCTCGACCGCGAGGACGCCAAGGCCTGGCGGTTGCTCAGCATCGTCCACGGCCGCACCGGCAAGACCGTTCTCTCGACGCTGGCCAGCGCCGAGCACGCGCTGCTCGTGGGCCGCTATGCCGACGCCGTCGGCTTTGCCAAGCGCGCCGGCCAGCAGCTCGCGTACGGCTCGCCAGGCCGGTTGCGCGCCGAGGACATCGAGCGCGCCGCCAAGGACGCCCTGAAGAAGGCCGAGAAGGAGAAAAAGAAAAAATGCCCCAAACGAACCCATTTTCCCCGTCCTTGAAACCGTTGACGCGGATTCCTCCTCCGAAAATGGCTTCGTTGTCGGCCCGACGAAGACGTGTCAGGGAGCTTCCTGACACCCTGTCTTACTTTTACCTTCGACTGATCCTGCGCAACAACGTCGCCGACCGCGAGCAATTGCTGCGCCGTACGCACAGTCCTGCAGGATGGGGTTCGCCGGATGCTACCGGTTCTTCCTACGCCTATCCGGATTCTTTAGCATTTCCGGCGCGACCCGTCGCGTTTCGCTCCGCGCGATATCTTGAGTCGCCCGGTCGAGATTCCGATAACCGTAGAGCGTAGGACCGTGAATATCGGACTTGGAGAATAACGGATGTCACCCGAAGGCGGACAGGCTTTCAAGGACTTTCTGGTTAGCGAAAGCGTTCATATCGACCTGATGACGGTCGGCATAAACCTATTACTCGCCGCGGCGTTGGCGTTCCTGCTCGGTCGCCTCTACATCCGTTACGGCCGGTCCGCCTCCGACCGCCGCGCGTTCGCCGGGCACTTTATCTTGATCACCGTGAC
>JADFIX010000136.1:0-6857 GCA_022566435.1 Planctomycetota bacterium | reverse complement strand
GGCGCGCTGTCGATCGTGCGTTTTCGCTCCGCCGTGCGTGAGCATGAGGAGCTCGCTTTTCTGTTCATCTGCATCGCATTGGGGCTTTGTCTAGGCGCGGATCAGGTCGGTTTGGCCCTTCTCGGGTTCGGCATCGTCTCGGGCATCCTCGTGATTCGGGGTGCGTTTGCCGAAAAGGTTCGTCATGAAAACCTGTACGTCAAAGTTCAGGGGCAGCCGGCGGGCGATGAACCGCTTGCCACGATTACGGCCATTCTTGCCGATTGCTGTTCCGCTGTGAAGCTGAAACGCTGCGATTTCACGGACGACTTCATTGAAGCGAGCTTCATGGTTGAGTTTCCCAGCCTGAGCCATTTGACGCGCGCACAAAGAGCGTTGAAAGAAAAAATGTCGCCCATGGTCATGTCGGTCATCGATGGCGAAGGGATGGCGTAGCATGATTCTCGTGCGTCGGCGCTTCTGGGGCGCATCGCGATCCAATGGTCTGCGGACCGACAGGTCGAACGCCGCCCCTCGGCGTCGACTGCTCCACATCACAATGGCCGTTCTGTTCGGCGGCGGGATATTGATTACCATCCTCGCGGGCATCGCGAATCTGAGTTGGTATGGTCGTGAACGGATTCTTCCGGTGTTACAAAACGCCGTGACGTGGATGCAGAGTATCCCGGCCACCCCTCGCGAGCTCAGCTTGGAGATCAAATTCAAGGACTACCAGAAACTCGCCTTCTTTCGCGAGGAGGCGATCAAGTTCGGAAAACTCGTACAGCGTGAAGATTCGTTCGTACCGGCCGTCATCCTGTTGCCGGATAGAAGAGTGAAAGCCAAGGTGCGTTTGAAAGGCGGCGCGTTGGATCACTTGGATGGGCACAAATGGTCGCTTCGCATCAAGATACGCGGTGACGATGCGGTGTTCGGAATGACGTTTTTCACGATTCAAGACCCGGTGCGAAGTTCGTTCGCGTATGAATGGGTCTTTCACGAAATGATGCGACGTGAGGGGTTGATCGCGCCTCGCTACGACTTCATCCACGTCAAGATCAACGGCAAACCCATGGGCATCTATGCCCTGGAGGAAAGCTTCAGTAAGGAAATGCTTGCGGCTCATGAACGGCGCGAAGGACCGATTGTTCGACTCAACGAGAGCTTCCTGTTCGTGAAAGATCGGCCAAGCCGGCAGAATGACGGGTTCTTCGCTTCCGACGTGGACGCCTTTCAAAGTGAAAAGACCAAGTCCGATCCGATTCTAGCCGACCAGTTCGCGATCGCCCGCGGTCTTTTGCGCGATTTCCGTGATCAGAGGCTGTCGGTCGGTCAGGTCTTCGATCTTGACCGGACGGCGACCTCCTTCGCCTTGATCGACCTTTGTGCGGCCGGTCACGCGTGCCGTTGGAAGAACATCCGTTTCTATTACAACCCGATCACCTCTCTCTTGGAGCCGATTCCGTACAATGCCTATTCCGCCCGATCGGCGGGGGGGGCACGCGTCGGGTCCACGCCGTGGTTGGGTGGGCAATTCATTTATAGCGACTTCCATGTCACACAGTGGATGGACGCATTTTTCAAGGATCCCACTTTCTACAAGGCATACGTAGGTGCCCTGGATCGCGTGTCGCAACCCACGTACTTGAAGGAGCTCTTCGCCGACATCGGACCTGCCTTGGAAAAGAAGCTCCGTATTATCCACAAGGACGACCCGGCATTTCGCTTCTCGAGAGATTATCTGGTCGACAATTCGAACCTCATCCGCAATGCGGTTCGGCCGGTCCTTCCTCTGCGTGTACGATGGAACCCCGACGAACGGCGGATCGCCGTTCCACAGATTTCGGTCGCCAACACCCTGCGACTCGCCGTCGAGCTGATCGATATCACGGACGCGCACGACAACCGAACGTTCGAATTTCAAACAGGCGTCGTCATCGGGCCAAAGACAGCCGACCTGCCGAGGGATGTATCGATCCCGCTTGGGGGACTTGCCTCGGAAGCTTTTCACGACTTCGCCGACGACCGATTCACACTCCACTATCGCATGGTCGGCATGACCGACCGGTATTCGGCTTCGGTGCGGAGTCACGACGGGGCGGCCGCTAAAAACCTGCCGCAGCGAGCCCGCGCGGCGGAAGACGCATTTCGGCAGATGGAAATGTTTCGGATCGACGACGAGCAAGGCACAATACGCATCGAACCGGGCACGTGGCAAGTCGATCGAACGGTCTATGTACCCCGCGGTTTTACGCTCATCGCCGGTTCGGGTGTGCGGATTCACTTGAGCCACGGCGCCAGCATCATCAGCTACTCCCCCGTGAGTCTGGTCGGGGATCGCGATCATCCGATTGTCGTTCAGGGTGTCGGTGAGAGCGGCGGCGGTTTCGTCGTGTTGCAGGCCGAGGGGCGATCGACCTTTCGCCATGTTCGTTTTGAGAATCTTGGACAACCCACGGAGGGATCCTGGCACCTCACCGGCGGCGTCACGTTCTACGAATCGCCGCTCGAGATTCACGACTGTCGGTTCTTGGGCGGTCGTGCGGAGGATCAACTCAACATCATTCGGTCTCGATTTACGGTGGCGAACTGCCGATTCGACAGTGCCTTCGGCGACGCGCTGGATATCGACTTCGGTCGAGGCGAAGTGCGCGATTGCCGGTTCACCCGCTCCTCTAATGACGCGATCGATCTTTGCGGTAGTGAAGCAGTGATCGAGCGTTGTTCCATCAGCCATACCGGCGACAAGGCGATCAGCGCCGGTGAGTCCAGTCGCATCAACGTCGCCGACTTGGTCATCGACGACAGCCGCTTCGGCCTGGTAAGCAAAGACCTTTCCTCGCTTGTGGCCCACCGCGTCACCTTTCGTACGACCGACACGGCGCTGGCGACCTACCAGAAAAAACCTGAATATGGGCCGGCCACCATCACCATAGATTCAGTAACCACGGACGCCGCGGAACCGACACTACTGATCGAAACAGGAAGTTGGATCGAGATGGAGACGCACCGGCATTGGGGACATAAACTGGACGTCGCGCGGTCCTTGGATGGGAGCTGACCTCTTGTCGACACCACGCGGTGACCATCCCGACTCACGTTACGAGCGCAAAATGCGCGTCACCCACGCGGAGCTCCATTTCCTGGAAGCGCTGATCCGAAACCACGCCGCCCGTTTCACGGAGGCGTTTCCTACGCGATTCGTCAATAATCTCTATTTCGATACGCCGCGTCAGACGTTCTACCGAGACCACGTAAACGGTGTGCCTGAGCGCCACAAGGTGCGCATCCGATGGTATGGCGACGCGGATCACGATCACGCGGCGCTTCAACTGGAAATCAAGTCCAAGAAGGGATGGATCGTCAAGAAGCGATGTTGGACTCTGGCCAATTCCGAATCAAACGGGCTGCTCGATCCGCTGATCGTCTTGAAGCTGGTCGAACGATCCGAATGCCCGCGTCTCGTTTGCGAGTGGATCCGTGGCCTCGAACCCACCTTGATAAACCGTTATCGACGTCGTTACTACCGATCTGGTGACCGAAAGGTCCGTGTGACGATCGACGATGATCTATGCTATTTCCGTCCGCCTGGCAGGCTGTCCCGTTCGATGGATGGCTATGCGGACGATGCGATCATCGTCGAGATCAAGTTCGACTCTCGCCACGCGGCGATCGGTCGAGCCGTTTCTGAAGCGTTTCCGATTCCGCTCAGCAAGAATTCCAAGTATGTCACCGGAATGGAATTACTCGGTGGTCGCGGAACGACGGCGATTGGGCGTTTTTCGCCGCTTGTCCGTCCCCTCGCATTTCCGCGGATCCTACGACGGGTCGCGCAAAAGCGCCGCGATGTGGCCAAGCTCCGAGAGCACGAGCTTGTCCATCGCTAGACGAACGGCAGCGACTGATCCCGGCAGGGCGAAGACAACCGTACCCTGACGAACGCCTGCCACCGCCCGCGAGAGCATCGCCGCGGCACCCACTTCTTCGTAACTGAGCATTCTGAACAGTTCTCCGAACCCGTCGAGGGTCTTGTCCAAAAGACCGGCGATGGCTTCATACGTCGAATCGCGCGGCGACAGGCCGGTGCCACCGGTCAGTAGCACGGCTTGGGTCGTCCTGTCGGCGCAATACGCTTCCACCGCGGCCCCGACACGATTGGCGTCGTCGGGGATAATCATGTGGGCGGTCACGACATGCCCTTGAGATGTCAATCGCTCGCGAATCAACGCCCCCGATTCATCGTTCTCTTCGGTGCGCGTGTCGCTTACCGTGATCACCGCGCAATCCACCCTCTCCATCCGTTGCGACCTGTGTGTGCCATCCGCCATTCGGCCTCACCCTACCTTTCGATCCAGGATCGGATCGCTTGCCATTGGTTCGCTCTATCGCAAGGGTTTGGCTCCCGCCGCCGCGCGAAGTTGATTCACGCGATCGCGAAGCTTGCCGTCCTTACACAAGAACTGCACGAAATGTGCGGTGGACGTACCGATCAATACCGCCGCTTCGCTCACTCGCATCTCGACCGATACCAACAAATCCAACAGTTCGGCCACGACCAGACAATATCGCCGATCGCGCTGCCCGACCACAATCCGACCGTCCCTTGCGATGCATGCCGACATCCGCTCGCTCGGTCGATACCGTCCGGCGTCCAGATCCCCGCGAACTTGCCTGGCAATCGTCTCGCGTAATCGCCGGATCGCTCGTCGCTTGTTGACGTGCTGTGACCGGTCATCCGTCGCGGTGGCCGCGAGTCCTGTCGGGCGATGTCGCAGGCGGACGGCGGAACTCGTCTTGTTGCGTTTTTGTCCGCCGGGTCCGCTGGCGCGGTAATGGTCCACGTCGCACTGTTGGACGAGGTCCTTGTCTTCGAGGATCAAGAATTCCTCAGCAGATTTCATCAGCATTCGCCATTGGATCGCTCCGCCGTGCCGCGAGCGGTGCGGACCGCGAAGTTTGAAATACCGGACCTTGCCGCCGTCGCCGCCATGATACGCGTACATCGCCGTCGCGTGCGGTACGAGTATAGCTATCGGACCCGCTTGCGTCACTTGAAATTGATTCGCACGCCGCCGTCGGTTTGCCTCGAGCCTCGCAAGTCGACTGAGCGTCGAACCGATAACCCTGAAGAGTTTTGACTTGCCAGGCAAGCCGACCACATCGGTCGGATCGGGAGAGCAACATGAATGCTACCGTGCGGAAATGGGTCGTGACTACGGGAACCATGCTGGCCATCGTCGTGGGCTGCAATCCTACTGTCACGCCCGTCGACGACAGCGGAACGAGTACGAACGGTCTTGAGGTCTCAGACGGTGGCTTCAGCGATGCGCCGGTCTCACCGGGAGGTACCGGCGGCGTCGTCGATATCGGCGGCGGCGGCGGGATCGACGAACAAGTGATCACCGAGGATGGTGGCGAGGAAACACGAAGCTTTTTCACCGCGTTCCAGATCGATCCGACCGCGGAAGACACGGCCGGACCGAAGTTCGTCGTCGCCGGCTATGTCGACGACCCCAACGCCGCCGAGGGCGTAGGAACGCTTGATCTGGTCACCGGCTGGAATCAATCACAACCCGTCCAGGTGCACTACCAGCAGCGCGCCGCGGACGGCACCATCTCGTTCCGCACGGTCGTCTTGGCCGGTACCAGCCCAGTCGGCGTGATCGCGGGCGTCGAACTCGGCCATATCAACGCCGACGAATTCCTCGATGTTGTCTTGCTGGTCAAGGCGGCGGGCGCCATCACGTATTGCCCGCCGAAGGCTCCGGGAGGCGACCCGACGGAGATAAGCTTGCTGGAAGGCGTGATTCTCGTCTACTTCAATCCCGGCGACGGAATCGATCCGGAAACGGGTGAACCCATGTACCTTAACGGTGATCGATGGAGGCAAATCGTCGACGCACCGACGAGACCGCCCGGATTCGTTAACGGCCTGATCCTCGACGTGGTAGGCAATCAATGGATCCACAACCAATACCCGGGTAAGGAAGAAGTCTCGTTTGATGAATCGAAAACCAAGCCGGAGTGGTCGGGTTTCACTTCACTCGTCGTCGTGGACGTGGATGAGGACGGCTTTGACGATGTCCTCGTGGCGCTCAATCCCGGGGAATGCGATACGCTCGGTCAAAATCCTCCAGTGACCACCGTCGACCTGTGGATGAACCCCGGATTCCGCAACGGCGAAGATCCGGAGTTCGCAGAATTCTGGGGCACGCCGCACCCGGACGGCAACTGGCCCGACGGTCGAACGCGCCGCGTCCCCGTTTCACTGCTCTCCGCAATCGCGCAGGTGAAAGACATTGCGGTGTATGACGTGGATGGCGATGATGACCTTGACGTGGTGGCCACGTTCACGAACGCGATCACGAACAACATCAGGTGGGCGCGGAATCCGCTCTATGTCGTCTCACGGGATCTCGAATCTCCCGGAGACGTAGCCGCGGTGGTCGCGGGCCCGGTGGGCGACCCGTTCTCAACTTACCTATCGCCGTGGTTTTTCGCCACGCAGTGGGAGGAACGTCCCATCGGGCAGCTCGATTCCGCGGCGGACACGCTCGCGCTGGGCGACGTCGACAATGACGGGTTCACGGATATCGTCGTTCGTTCGACTATCGGTCAACTCGTACAATGGTTCAGGCGGCCCAACGCACAGACCATTCAACCCGAGTTCCCACCGTTCGACCCTACGCCCGATCGGTTCAACTTCCCCTGGAACGTCTTTACGCTTACCGAATTCGACGGACAGGCACCTGAGGGGATGGCGGTGGGCGACCTCACAGGTGACGGACAAGTTGAATTGGCGATCGCCGCCGAGGGCGCCGTCTTTTGGTATGACGGGACGCTATCGGAAACAGTGTTCGACGCTTGGGCGCCAAACA
>JADFIX010000135.1 GCA_022566435.1 Planctomycetota bacterium | reverse complement strand
GAAGAATTTGCGGCAGCTGGAATCGAGTGCCGGCGCTTGAATCATTCTCATGCGTTTCTCCCACCACTCGCCGAGCCGCTTCTGGACGCATTCGAGCGCCGCGCCAGTACGGTGAATTATCGGCCCCTCCGTTTGGATCTGGTTTCAAGTTTGACCGGGGAGCTGGCACAGGAAGGAGATGTCCTGGCGGCAGACCACTGGCGTCGTCATTTGCACGAGCCCGTGCAGTTCCGTCGCGGCATGGACACCTTGGCCAACGAGGGCTCCGACACCTATCTCGAAATCGGACCCGGCACTTCGTTGCGTGCCTCTGGTCAGCAGTGTGTGGCGGACGGCACGTGGCTCGCGTCGCTATGTCCGGAGCGCGGCGATTGGGAGCAACTCCTAGAAAGCCTGGCCAGTTTGTATGTTCGCGGGGCGGATGTGGCGTGGTCCGGTTTTGATCGTGACTATCACTGCCGTCGCTTGCCGATACCGACCTATCCGTTTCAGCGAAAGCGATATTGGTGCGTGGACGGATCCTCACGCAGCTCTGTGTCTCTTGGGCAAGCTACTTTCCAGGAGCATCCCCTGCTCGGACGACGGATCCGTTCATCGGTGATCGCGGACACCGTGTTCGAGGCGCAGTTCGCAGTGCATTCGCCAACATTTCTGGATGATCACCGCGTGTTTGGGGCGGCCGTTGTGCCAGGTGCGTGTTTCGTGTCGATGGCGCTGTCCGCTGTTCGGGAGGTGCTCGGAGAACCACCCCATGTACTCGAAGAGGTGGTCTTCCGTGAGGCGTGCGTCCTTTCCGAGAAAGGGCACCGTGCGGTTCAACTGATCCTGGATGGCTCGCAGGAGACCCTCCGCTCCTTCAAGATCTTGAGCCTGCAGGAGGGGAGCGAGGACCGGCAGGTATCCCAATGGACGCTTCACGCCAGTGGTGCCGTCCGCTCGCCTCGCGTGACCCAGGCCGACAGGGAAACCGTCGACCTCGAAGCATTGAAGAATCGCAATCCGCGGACAACCAGTCCGACGTCGTTTTATCAGATGCTGTCGGGGCTAGGCTACCAATTGGGCCCGGCTTTCACGCGGCTCGAGCACATTCGCCGAGGCGAAGGTGAAGCGCTCGGATGCATGCGCTGGCCCTCGGATGACGCTGAATCTCGAACGGCAATTCATCCCGGCCTCCTCGACTCCTGCTTCCAGCTAATCGGCGTCGTTCTCCATGACGGATTGCTTGCGGACAGAGCTGCATCGGACATCCACGTGCCCATCAGCATCGATCGCTTTTGCTTCTTCGGCGGTGGCAGTGACCGGATTTGGTGTCATGCCGTCGTGCGTTCGCCGGAGGAGGACGGTTGTGAGAGATTGACGGCTGACTTGCGTATCTTCACCGACCAAGGCCGCATGATTGCGAAAGTGGACGGTCTGAGCGTCAAGCGCACCCAACGCGATGCCTTGCTCCGATCGTCGGAGAGTGACGCCCCCGGGCTGTTTTACGAGATCGAGTGGCAGCCGAGGGCCCCAGGCGTACAAAACGCGGCGTCTGACCTGCCTTCGTCGTCGGACCTTGTACGCCCCCTATCTCGCCGCGTGGATGATCTTCGCGTCGAACACGGCTTGGCTGAGTATCAATATGTGCTGTCCCGCATGGAAGCGTGCAGCGTCGGTTTCATTCTGCAGGCCGTTAACGACCTCGGCTGGGAGTGGCAAGCTGGCGAACGTGTTTCGGCCGATCGTTTCGCCGACGCTTGCGGGGTAGCGACGCGGCACCGCCGTCTGGCGGCGCGGATGCTCGAGATCATAGGGGAGGAGGGCTTTCTAGAACGTCTGGGCTCGGATTGGAAAGTGCGCAGCGTGCCGCGGTTGGAACCGGCTATGGAAGAGCACCAGTTGCTCTTGACGCGCTATCCGGCCTGTGCCGCGGAGCTAGGGTTGCTTGGGAAATGTGGACCTCAGCTTGCGGCCGTACTGCGCGGGGAGCGCGATGCGTTGCAGCTTCTGTTTCCCGATGGATCGCTCGCAGAACTCGAAAAGCTGTGGCAAGATTCGCCGTGGGCTCGGCTGTGCAACAGGCTGGTTCAGACAGCAATCTCCACGGCCCTCGCCGGTATACCGCCAGAGCGCCGCGTTCGGATCCTGGAGATCGGTGCGGGAACGGGGGGAACGTCGGCGTACGTGCTGCCGACACTTCCAGCGGATCGGACCGAGTATGTATTCACGGATGTATCGCCTCAGTTCACTTTGTACGCCGAGAAGAAGTTCACAGATTATCCCTTCGTGCGCTACGGGCTTCTGGATATTGAGCGCTCTCCCCAAACACAGGGCTTTGCCACTGACGAGTTTGACATCATACTGGCGGCGAACGTTCTTCACGCCACGAGTGATCTGCGCAGGGCACTTGCGCATGTGAAAGAGCTTCTGGCGCCGGCCGGATTGCTGATTTTGCTTGAGAGTACGCGAGCCCAGCGCTGGGTCGACATCACGTACGGCTTGCTGGAAGGCTGGTGGAAGTTTTCAGACGCCGACCTGCGGCCATCCTATCCGTTGCTTTCTCGCACCTCTTGGGAGGCCTTGTTGACGGATGCTGGCTTCACCGGGGTCGCATCGGTCCCGGTGGGGGAGGACACCGGCGACTGCGCATCACAGGCGCTCGTTTTGTCTCGCGGCCCAGCAGCAGATCAGGCCGCGCCAATGAAACAACGCGGGCGGTGGATAATCTTTGCGGACGAAGGCGGACTGGGGCTGCGGCTCGCAAACCTCTTGGAAACGCGCGGCGAGGATTGTGTGCTGGTTTACGCAGGCGATACCAATGAGCAATTGGAAATGGGGCACTGGCGCGTCGATCCGTCCCAGCCTGATGGGTTCGCACGGATGTTGGACGCAGTCGGCTCGGGCGAGCTTTCCTGCCGCGGAGTGGTGCACCTGTGGAGCCTGGACGTGGCCCCGACGCCGCAGACGGATCCGCAAACGTTGCGCAAGGATTTGTCTTTAACCTGTCAGAGTACGCTCTATTTGCTTCAGGCCTTGGCCCGGATGGACTCGTCGGAGTGTCCGCGGCTGTGGCTGGTGACCCGTGGGGCGCAGCGAGTAGCCGCTGAATTAGAGCCGTTGTCCATCGTGCAGAGCGCGCTGTGGGGTTTGGGAAACGTCATCGCACTAGAACATCCGGAGTTTGGCTGTGTCCGTGTGGACTTGCCGGCAGAACCCGGGGCGGAGGAGCCGCACCAACTCCTCGAGTCGGTTTTTAATCCGGATTCAGAAGACCGTATCGCCTTTCGGGGCGGGATCCGCCACACGGCCCGTCTGGTACGTCGGGACGTCTCAACCGATGGGGGAGGGAGCCCTTTGCAACTCAGCGCGGAGGGAAGTTACTTGATTACCGGCGGACTGGGGGGCTTGGGCATTGAAGTAGCGCAATGGCTGGCGCTAAGAGGCGCCCGGCACATTGTGCTCGTCGGCCGAGGCGCCGTCTCGGGGTCGGCTCTGGGGGTCATTGGTGAGATGCAGAGGTCGGCTGTGACGGTGAAGGTGATGAAGGCGGATGTCTCCGATGCCAAAGACGTCACCGCCGTACTGTCCCACTTCGGCACTTCGTTTCCGCCGTTGCGCGGATTGTTTCATTCGGCCGGGCTGCTTGATGATGGTGTTCTGGTGAATCAAACGTGGTCGCGTTTTGAGAAGGTCATGAACCCAAAGGTGCTGGGATCGTGGAACCTTCATACTTTGACACAAGACTTGGACTTGGACTTCTTTGTGCTGTTCTCGTCGGCCGCGTCGTTGCTTGGCTCCTCCGGCCAAGGGAACTACGCGGCGGCAAATGCTTTCTTGGATGGTTTGTGCCACTTCCGCCGCGCCTTGGGTTTGCCGGCCTTGAGCATCAACTGGGGGGCTTGGTCCGTGGGCATGGCGTCGACTGTACGCGACAGTGACAATCGGCGGTGGGCGACCCTGGGAATTGATGTCATGTCGCCACAGGAAGGCCTCGCCGCCCTGGAGCAATTGCTTGTTTCCGATCGTGTGCAAGTGGGGGCCATGTCCATAGATTGGCAACAGTTCATTCACACATTTCCGGCGGGATATGAGCCGGCCTTCCTTGTCGATCTGGCCGCCGAGACGCGGTCGGTTGTGAAGCCGCAAACGGAGCGCGCCGAACGTTCAGACATCTTGCGTATCCTCGCACAATCGCCGGTGGCGGAGCGAAAATCACTCTTGATCGCTCAGCTTCAGAGGCTCGCCGCCGACGCGTTGGGACTCGATCCGTCTGCGTCCCTGGACCCACACAAACCGCTGACCGAACTGGGTCTGGATTCCCTAATGATCCTGGAGCTGAGAAACTCGCTGTGCAAGACGTTCGATCATAGTCTGCCGAGTACCGTTGTGTTTGACTATCCAACTATTGATGCGTTGTCCGAGTATCTGGGCGGCATCCTAACGCTAGACATTCAACCCGCCGAGCCATGCTCAAGTGTGGACGCCGGCGAAAACGTCGGGCGGGCCCAGTCGGAGGCCGTTGCCATCATCGGTATGAGCTGTCGCGTGCCGGGAGCGGCGGACCCGGAAGCATTCTGGCAACTGCTTCGTCACGGAGTTGATGCGATTACGGAGGTGCCGCCGGACCGCTGGGACGTGGATGCCTACTATGATCCGGATCCCGAAGCTCCGGGTAAGAGTTACACGAGATGTGGCGGCTTCTTGGAGGATATCGACAAATTTGATGCACACTTCTTCGGCATTGCTCCTCGCGAAGCCATTAATATGGATCCACAGCAGCGGCTCCTTTTGGAGGTCGGTTGGGAGGCACTGGAGCGCGCCGGACAGCCGGTTTCGAGCCTAGCGGGAAGCGACACGGGTGTGTTCGTGGGTGTCATGAATGAAGACTACGCAAGTCTTATTCGAGACACGCACCAAATCAACTGTCACAGTACGATCGGGATGGCCGCCAGCATGGTGGCCAGCCGACTGTCGTATCTTCTGGGTCTTCAGGGACCGGCGCTGGTCGTGGATACGTCGTGTTCGTCTTCTCTGGTTGCGATTCACCTGGCGCGCCGAAGCTTGTGCAACCGTGAATGTAATATGGCGCTGGCCGGAGGCGTCAACCTGATCCTCTCGCCGATGGGAACCATCGCGTTGGCCGAGCTCCGAGCGTTGTCGCCCGACGGCCGCTGCAGGACATTCGATCGAGCAGGTGAGGGATTCGGGCGCGGCGAGGGGTGTGGTGTGGTGGTGCTTAAGCGGCTGTCCGATGCGCTTGCAGATGGTGATTCCATTCTGGCGATCATTCGTGGTTCCGCCGTTAACAATGATGGTCGCAGTAGCGGCCTCACAGCGCCCAACGGTCCCGCCCAAGAAAGAGTGATTCGCAAGGCCTTGAGCGATGCCCGCATCGAGCCCGGGCAGATCAGTTACGTGGAGAC
The DNA here is from genome assembly GCA_022566435.1 of Planctomycetota bacterium. Lineage (GTDB taxonomy): Bacteria > Planctomycetota > Phycisphaerae > UBA1845 > UBA1845 > JADFIX01. Next base: position 2,553 of record JADFIX010000135.1, on the reverse strand, counting down.
TCATGGCACGGGAACTCCCTTGGGTGATCCGATTGAGGTTCATGCGTTGGGCGCGGTGTTTGGAGAGGGGCGCGACAGGGATCACGCATTGCAGATCGGATCCGTGAAGACCAACATTGGTCACCTGGAATCGGCGGCCGGAATCGCGGGCTTGATCAAAGTGGTTCTGGCGTTGCAGCACCGAGAAATCCCACCCCATTTGCATCTCCAAGCACCCAATCCCCACATTCCGTGGGACAAGCTGCCCATCGTCGTGCCGAGAGAGCGATCGTCGTGGCAAACTGGCAGCGAGCCGCGAAGGGCAGGCGTGAGTTCATTTGGCTTTAGCGGTACCAATGCGCACGTCGTCTTGGAGGAGGCGCCGGATCAGCAAACGGAAACGTCCGAGCTCGATCGTCCTGCCCACGTGTTGTGTTTGTCGGCGAAGGACGGAAACGCCCTCAGGGAATTAGCAGGCGCATATGAAAGACATTTAAAGGTGCATCCCGAAGACTCTCTGGCTGATGTTTGTTTCACGGCCAATGCGGGCCATATGCACTTTGACCACCGCGTGGCGGTAGTGGGGAACTCGGTAAATGAGATGCGTAAGAAGCTTTCCTCCTTCGTGAACGGGACCGAAGAAGGAAGCGGGTTGTGTGCGGGCGAGGTTCGGGAGCCGGGTGGCCCCAAGGTCGCATTCCTGTTTTCGGGAGACGGCTCGCAATACGCGGGCATGGGCCGACAGTTGTATGAGACAGACCCAAAATTCCGTGAGATACTTGAGGGTTGCGAGGAGCTGTTACGGGATCAAATCGATCAGCCGTTGTTGTCGGGCTTGTATCCGCCGTCCGGCGAGGACGCGACGTTGGGAGAGGCGGCGTTTGCGGAGCCGGCGCTGTTCGCGCTGGAGTATGCGTTGGCCCGTCTGTGGCGATCGTGGGGAGTCGAGGCGTTTCTGATGATGGGCCACGGCGTGGGGGCGTACGTGGCGGCGTGTGTGGCCGGGGCGTTCAGTCTCGAGGATGGATTGAAGCTGGCGGCCCAGCGCGGTCGCATGATGCAGGCTTCTTTCGGGGATGACTCGCCACCCATCGAACCGCTGCTGGATGAGTTTGAGCAAGGGGCTGCCGGGGTGAACTATCGCTCCGTTCGTGTGGGCCTGGTCTCCGATCTGAGCGGAGAGCGGATTGATGGAAAGCATTTATCGGCGGAGTATTGGCGTCTCCATTTGCGTCAACCGGCGCAGTTTGACCGCGGAATGGAGACCTTGGTGAAGGAGGGCTGCGAAACGTTTCTGGAGATCGGCCCGAATCCGGTGCTGCTGGATATGGGGCGGCGTTGTGTGTCGCTGCAGGGTGGTCTGTGGCTCGCCTCGCTTCGGAAGGAACACGGTGATTGGGAACAGCTTCTGGAGAGTTTGTCCGAACTATACGTTGAAGGCTCGGCGGTCGATTGGTCGAGCTTTGACGGCGCCTATGCGCGTCGCTGCGTCGAATTGCCGACCTACCCGTTTCAGCGCCAGCGCTATTGGATGGACGCGGCTACTTCAGATCCCGCGCCGTCCCGGGTCGAACAGGTTGGAGAACGGCGGCACTCCTTCTCGGGTCACCGCGTTTGCGCTGCCACGAAGGAGACAATCTTCGAACATCACGTCGGGCGACATGCGCCGCCATTCCTGAATGATCATCGGGTTTTTGGCCAGGTGGTTTTTCCTCTGGCAGGCTACTTGGAAATGGCGCTGGCTGGCGCCAAGACCGTCCTCGAAAGTCGAGCTGTGATTCTCGAGGAAGTGATCGTCGGTGACGCACTGATCCTCTCCGGCGACAGCGAGCGTACCGTTCAGCTAGTCCTGAGTCCTGAGGACAACGAAACGCGTAGTTTTCGGATCCTGAGTCTGAAAGACGAACAGGCCAACCGCAACGAAAACCGTTGGACCCTCCACGCCGGGGGGAGAATCCGAACGGGAGATCCGACTCGGCTGCGAGATAACCGCCTCAGTTTCGAGACGCTACGGTCCCGATGTGCGACGGAACTGGATTCCGCCGTCTGCTATGAGATGTGGAGAGGCCATGGCCTGGAGTATGGGCCAAGTTTTCGGGGGATCGAGCGACTTTGGTCTGGGAATTGCGAGAGTCTCGCACGGATCAGTTTGGCTGACTCCCTGCAGCGGGAAGCCGGGCAGTACGCTTTTCACCCAGCCCTCTTGGATGCATGTTTGCAGGTCGTGGGGGCAGCCCGCGCTCGGGATGAGATTGGGCCGGAGTACGTCTACCTGCCGTTGGGGATGGATTAGTTTCACTACGGCGGCCATACCCCGGGCCAAGTGTGGTGTCATGCCGCTGTTGACTCTGAAAAGGGAGCAGGCCACGAGACTGCGGATGTACGTGTATTCGCGGACGACGGTCAGTTGCTCGCACATTTGGTGCGGTTGCGCTTCAGGCGTGTTGATCGGGACACGCTGTGCGGCGCAGCGCGAACGGGTATCGCCGACTGGCTGTACGAAATTGAGTGGCGACCAAAACTCCTAAGCTCGGAGCCGGCTCAGCCGGTGCCACTCGGTCCATGCCTTATCCT
>JADFIX010000134.1 GCA_022566435.1 Planctomycetota bacterium | reverse complement strand
CCGCGACATGTTGGGCCAACTAATCAAAGCCGCCACCGAAGCCCACGGGTAAGCTCCGCTTACCCTTGCCACGGAGGGGAAAAGCGCGGGTGCCCCATCCTTCGCGCGGGTGCCCCATCCTTCGCCTTTCGCGAAGGGTGGGGGACGGACCCCTTGTCCGATAGACTGCAGTGAGGTACACGCGTTGGCCGGGGCGGGTTGCCGATTGCGGCGTGCAAATCGCGAGCCCACCTCGTTCCTTACGAGGTGGGTTCGCGATTCTGCCTTCCGACGCCTAGCCCCGATTTCTTAGCTTGGGGTCTCGATCGATTCGACATCGTCTCACAGTCTCTACAATAAACCAACCGACGAATCGACCACCCACCCCGGCGCGCGGGGTTGGACCACCCATCATCATCGAGTTGGTCCCTTCCGATTCATCGGAAACGCCGGCCGACGGTCAACCTTCCCATCGTGTCAATTCCGCAGAATCGCGCGCGCCTCCAGCCTGCGGAGCGAGCGATCACCTCGCAAGTTGTTCTCCGAGAGTCTGAAAATGCCAAGAGCCGACAAAGACAATCAGCACCTCGCCGCCGCACGAAAGCGCGTTATCGCCGTACGAAAGTGCCTCGCCGCCGGACGTACGGGGCGTAAAAGCGCACCGCCGCAACCGACACCCAGCCACCGTTTCCGCCGCGTGTACCGCTTTCACCTTACGCCTAACGACCCATTCCTAAAGTGCCGCATGCGTGACACCGACCCCGAAAACTTCTTTTTCAAAACAAACCCATGTGAAAGTGGCGCTTCAACCGAGGGGTGTGATGTCGCGGATCAGCCGGGTAGGGCGGGTTCCACCGGTTCCACCCGCCGCAACTATGACGGGCGCACGGAGTGTCAGCGGGCGGGCAAAGCCGGGACGGGTGGCCCCGTGTGGCCCATCTCGTTCCTTACGAGGTGGGTTCGCGATTATTCCTTTGTCGTGTGACATAATCGCGTCCCCCACGTCTGAAGACGTGTGCCACCCATCCGTTTACGAGGGCGGTCATGCCGAATAGACTCCCGTTGTGAGTCGAGTGATGAACTCGATTCGTTTGTCCAGCAGGAGACAGATTGTTGACGGCTTCGCTCAAACGGCGCTTTGACTTGAATATCGAGGCAATGTCCTGCTTTCAGCCGGAATTGGCGGACCTCCTCCGTGCCGAGCCGATCCCCGACGACGTGACGATCGCCAAAGGCCGCGACGGCAGCGAGACGTACAGACTTCGCGGTGACAACGGCCGTAGCGTCTGGTTCGGCCGGTCATCCATGCCGACGATCAGCGCGCCGGCCTGGCTCGCCGGGTTCAAGAGCGACGGGGGGCACGTCTTTGTGCCCGGCATTCACACCGGGCTGGAACCGTTGGTCCTCAGCGAGCGACTACCGATATTCGCCGCAGTGTTCGTGGCCGAGCCGTCGCTGTTGGCGATCAAGCTCGCCCTGCATCTTCACGACTATGTCGCCGTCATCGCCGGCCGTCGCATCGTGTTTCTTCACGGTGACGACGTGCTCGCGAGCCTCCGTGCATTCTACGACGCGCATGGCGGCTTCGATAAACCGACCCAGCTCGTGCCCGCGCCGGATTGGACGGCCGCCGACATCACCGAATGCCAACAACTGCTCGACCGAGCCACCGGCGTCATCGATGCGGTTCACGACGCGAAAATCAAGCAAGCCGGTGACGCCCTTCGTGCCCGAACGCCACGTCCGGATTCCGACAATCCGAGCGTCGCCGTGCTTAGCGTCGATACGAGCCCGGAAACGCTTCACCACGCCGACCGCATCGGCCGAGCGTTATTGACGCTTGATTGGCCGCACGCCATTTGTATACCGGATGCGCCGGACCGCGGTCACGTCACCGCCCGATTGGAGGCCATTCGCCGGTCGAACGCCGACTTCGCACTCTTTGTCAACAGCGATGCGGGACGCCTTCGGGGTATCCTCCCGAATGACATAGGAATCGCATCGTGGATATTGGACGAAGCTTGCACTGGCAGCCTCGAATCGGCCGGGAGCGCCGGCGACTGTCGCTTCTTTGCCGGATCGCAATCCATCCTCGAGGCACTCATCGTCGCAGGTCTCGATCGAGAGGACATCACGTTGTGCGAACCCGCTGCGGACCCGACGTGCAGCGGCGGCGATGATCCCTTTACCGAAGAGAGTCAGGAAGTTGACACGTCGGTGGCGGTCATCGCTGATCTGCCAAACGATACGCCGGAGGCCGCCGGCCTCACCCTTGCGAGCCACCTGACGCTCTGGAGTGCATTGCGCGAAGTAGCCGACGAGCGCGTGGGTGGGTATGACGATGCCGCCCTCGAAGAGCTCGCTGAGATGGCACAAAAGCGCTGCGGCGTGGCGTTACAGGATCGAGAAATCCGTTCCCAGTTCGTCGAATGGCTGCGATCGCGCATTATGCCCGCCGCTCTTGCCCGCGCCTCCGTCGACACCCTGCGTGAATCGGACCATCGGTTCCGCGTTTGGGGGATCAACTGGCAAGACGAAGAGCATCTCGAGGATCGATACGCCGGTCCGATTCCGCGCGGACGCGCCCGGCACAAGCTGTTGACCGGCACCCGCGTCGTTGTCCTGCCGACAACGGGAATGGCCGCCGTACAGACGGCGCTCGACGCCTTGGCCATGGGAAGACCAGTGGTCTGGCGCATGCGGCGTGAGCAGTTGGATCGCGATTTCCCCGCCTTGGCCGTCGTGTCACCCTACATTCACTTCTACCAATCGGAAAGTGAGCTAGGGGAACAGGTCGCGCGGCTGGGTTCCGTACCGCTCGGCCGGGACAAGCAAGACCGAGAGGTCATGCAGCTCGTCCGTCGAGCGCACACGACCGTGAATCGCCTACTCGCGATCGTCGAGACCTTCCATTAAGATCGAATCACCTTACCGAAAAACGAAACGCCGCGGTGACGTGGCGGAGGAACCGTTCGCATGTGGTCCATTCTCAACGGAACGATCGTCAATGCCGGCACGGTCATCGTCGGCACTTTGCTCGGCGTGTCGGTGGCGGCCAAGCTGCCGGAGCGATACCGGCAGATCGTGCTCACTTGTCTCGGGCTGGTTACAATCATGCTCGGTGTCGACGCCGGTGTCCTCAAGTTCGCGACTACCGTTTCCGAGTTTGAGCCGCAGGTCGAAGCCGGCGGCACTTATGGCGCGCGCCTGGCCATCGTGATGATCGGCTCGCTTATTATCGGAGCGCTGATCGGCACCGCGCTGCGAATCCACGACCGAATCGAAGCGTTGGGCGTGTGGATCCACGGTCGGTTCTCAAAAGACGACGGTCACCGGTTCGCAGAAGGGTTTCTGATGGCCAGTGTGATTTTCTGCGTCGGACCACTCACGTTGTTGGGCTGTCTGCGGAATGGGGCATACGGAGACCCGAGCTATCTGTACATCAAGGCGTGCCTGGATGGGTTTTGTTCGCTTGCGTTGGCGTCGGCCTTCGGGTGGGGGGTGATGGCGAGTGTGCTGGTGATTCTCGGCTTCCAGGGCGGGCTGTCGCTGCTGGCCTACTCGGTCGCAGAGCCGTTGGGCGAGCTATCGATCGCGCTAATGACCATCGTGGGAGGCATCGTCATGCTGGCCACGGGGATGATGATGCTCGAAATCAAGAAGATTCCGGTCGCTGACATGCTGCCATGCATCTTTCTCGCCCCGTTGGCGATACGAACGACCGAATGGATATCACCGGGATGGCTGTTGCCCTTGGCCTAATGATGTCCCGCCAATGTTGATTCCACGGGTGGCAAGCGGGCCACTCCCTAACGGTCGTGGTACTGATGCTCAGGACGCGTCGCCTTCACGCTCATTCGTGCGTCCTCTTTGGTCGCACGAATTCGGTCGCGCTGCAGGGCTCATTCGTGCGCCCTATCCGGTAGCACGAATTCGGTCGCCCCTTCACGCTCCCTATTCGGTCGCGTTCAGTACGGCGAGCGTGAGCGACCCGGCTCTTGGTCAATCCGCATATTTGAGGCTGGCGATACACTATCTGGGTGGCTACAATCCAGAATCATGAGCGAAGGAACCCCAGGCGACGAGCTGATCACATCTTCTCAGGAGGCCTACGACCAGTTGAGCGGTGTCTCAGCCGAATCGCCGTGCCCATACTTGCCGGGTCGGCTCTTTCGCAGCGAGGCGTATCTTGCCGGTAAAATGGACGGGGGTGTGTACGAGAGCCTTTTGGCCCAGGGGTTCCGCCGAAGCGGGCAGGTCGTCTATCGCCCGAGATGCCGCGGCTGTGCGGAGTGCCGACAGATACGGGTACTGGCCGATCAGTTCCAACCCACGCGCTCCATGCGGCGAATCTTGCGTCGAAACGGCGACATTCGCGTCGAGATCAGTGAGCCCACGCCGACGCCGGAGAAGTTCGATGTATATGTACGATATCTGGAGAGCCAACACGACGGTGCCATGTCGCGGGAATACGATTCTTTTGTCGCATTTCTGTACGATTCTCCCATGGCCTCTCGCGAATTCTCTTACTTTCTCGGGGAACGATTCATCGGCGGCAGCATCGCCGACGTTTGCCCGAACGGTCTTAGTAGCGTTTACATGTACTTCGACCCCGATTTCGCAAAACGCAGCCTGGGCACGTTTTCCGCACTGTGGGAGCTAGATTACTCGAAGCGCGAGAACCTGCCTTATTATTATCTCGGCTACTTTGTGGCGGCCTGCAAGACAATGCTCTATAAATCCCGCTTTCGACCCAATGAGATTCTCGTGGGTAGCAATCGGTGGATGTGTTTTCGGGATTAGACGCTAAGCGTGGCTGCTTTGCATGATCGACATAATGGCGACTTGCGCGGTCGTACCTTTCGGCGCATCCTTCTGCTCAAGCCGAGTTCGTTGGGCGACGTGGTCCACGCGCTACCTGTGCTGCATGGGCTTCGTAAGCGCTTTCCGGAAGCCGCGATCGATTGGCTTATCGCCACACCCTTTGCGAGCTTCTTGGAAAATGAGATGGACCTGACCGAGGTCATCCTCTTCGATCGCCATCGCTACGCGCGGCTGGCCCGCAGCCCACGCGTTTCGCGCGATTTTCTTTCATTTGCCAGGAATCTGCGCGCCCGCCGCTATGACCTGACGATCGATCTCCAAGGCCTGTTTCGTACAGGCTTCCTTTCACGTGTGACGGGGGCCGCTGTTCGAATCGGATTTCGGGCTGCCCGGGAGGGCGCGTGGATTTTCTACTCCCACCACATTCGCACGCCCGACCCGGAGATGCATGCCGTAGACAAGAACTATCTTGTCGCCGACATGCTCGGATTCGCCGATACGCCGCCCAGGTTCGACCTGAAGATTCCCGAAACGACTCACGATTCGATACGACAAAAGCTCAGCGACGCGGGCGTGAGGCAGTCGACCCGCGTTGCACTAGTCGTTCCGGGTGCCCGATGGGAAACCAAGCGCTGGCCGGTCGAAAGATTCGCCGAAACCATCGATCATATTCAATCCGATTCCACCGCAACTTGCATTCTTGCAGGCGGTCCTGACGAAGTCGAGCTGTGCGCGGGCATCGCCTCGCTTTGTCAAACCAACCCGATCGACCTATCCGGAACAACGACGATTCCCGAACTGGCGGCCTTGATCGACCGAGCCGACGTGGTCTTGTGTCAGGATTCGGCGGCGGCTCACCTCGCAGTGGCCTGTGGCAGCGCGTTGGTCTGCCTGACCGGTCCGACCAACCCTCGTCGCACCGGACCCTACGGTCGGCTCGCAGACGTTCAGCGGATGGACATTCCGTGTTCGCCTTGTTATTTTCGCCGCCTGTCGCAATGTGGGCACAATCACCGATGCATGCAGGATCTGACAACTTCACGGATTGTCATGGCGTTGCGTAAATCACTACATTCCGCCTAGGAGCAACACAGAACGTGTCGCGCCTTTCGGGGCTACGGACGGAGACCACGTATTCCGACCCATGGCTGCCCGCCGGCTGCCCGCCATGGGCTATGAACCATTCGCCCTTATTGGGGCTGGAAACGCATCCCGAGATGCGCGGCAAACCTGCGGACGGTCGTATTCGGGCCTTGTAATGTAGCCGCTTGACCACGCGGATGCAGCGTCTTTCTCCTGCTCAGTAGCGTACGTGCGGCTCCGAACTTGCGAAATCGTTGGAGGTGGGGCGCGAATTATTCATGAGCGCCCCCCCGGCGTGCGGGCTGACAGAACTTCGCGATGCACTACACTGCCTCCGCTTCGGAACCGAAGTTACTCTTGGGCAGAAACTCCGACGTCAGAGGATAGCAGAGTTGGCCAGATACTTCCGTCGAGCTCGAAGGTTCATTTTTCACAACATCTTGCATGCGGATGATACGCCGCATGCGATCGCTCTCGGGGCGGGCATCGCCATGGTGATCGCGTTTCTGCCGCTGGTGGGGTTTCAGACGGCGATCGCCGTTGGGCTCGCGGCTCTTTTTCGCGCGAACAAGGCCGTCTGCATTCCGATCGTCTGGATCACCAACCCGCTTACCATGGGACCGATTTATCTCGGTTGTGTTGCTTTGGGACAAGTGGTGCTGGCTTCGCCTACCCAAGAGCACGGCGCCGAAGTCCTCGATCGGATTCAGCATCTGGTAGAATCGTTTCGATTCTTCGATCGTCAGTCTTGGATCGACGTCTTTCAGCTGCTCGCCGGATTGAGCATGGAATTATGGGTTGGGTGTGCCATCGTCGGCCTCGCGTTTGGAGTTGTTTCGTACGTAGCGGCTCATCGTGGGGTTGTTTTCTACCGCGAACGCCGGCGTTTGCGCGTACTCCGTCGTAATCTTTTTCGCGCACAAGCCAAGAAAGACAGGCTTGCGCGGGAGGACTCAGCGGTATGAAACATCAACAAAGAAACTTGCAAACTATTCATTAGTCTTTAGAGGGAGTGGCGCTGCGGCCTAGGCGCGCACCCCGCATTCCGTGGCTGTCAACCGCGGATGACGAGATTTAGCCCGCCTGAAGCAATCGCCCGTTTGTTTGCTCCCAGGATTTCATATGGGTTATCAAGTCCAGGTGTCGGCGGATGGTGGCTTCCAGGCCGGGCGTGTCGGGGATGGTGTCGAAGACATGCGGTTCGTGGTTGGCGCGGGTCCTCAGGTCGCGGACGAAGTCCTCCCAACTGCCTTCGTATAGCGTGTCGCGCATCCGCAGCAGCATACGGTGCTCCTCGGAAAGCGGATACTCATGCGAACTATTGTGCTTTGGCGTACCCATACGATTCGTTCCAGTTCCGAACAAGCATAGCCGCTCTGGCTGCGAATGGCGATGGTGGGGTAGGAAGCGACGGAGCGACGGAGCGACGAAGGGAAGAAGGGAGGGCATGCGCTGCCACAAATGGGGCGGCCACTGACGGCCGCCGGCTAACACTAGAGCGCAGAGTCAAACTGAACTCGTACCGCAGGCATCTTGCCTGCATCTTCATCGGTGCAGGCCGGAAGGCGCAGGCAAGATGCCTGCGGTACGAATGGCCTCGCCCTTTAGTTCAGTGTCTCGGCAAGTCGGTCAATCGGCTGCGGGCATTCGTTCCAGGATGGCGTCGCCTAGGCCGTAGTCGATGGCGCCGGGGGCGTCCAACCATTTGTTGCGGTCGCAATCCTTTTCGATGGCCTCCACCGATTTGCCGGTACGCGAGGAAATGATGTCATAGAGCGTCTTCCGAAGCCGGATGATTTCCTCGGCTTCGATTGCGAGGTCGGTGGCCGATCCTTCCATGACCCCGCCGATCAACGGTTGGTGCAGCAACGTTCGCGAATTCGGCAGCAAATAGCGCTTCCCCTTCGCGCCGCCGCAGAATATAACGGCGCCCATGCTGGCGCACAATCCCACGTTGTACGTGGCCACATCACACCGGAGGTATTGGATCGTGTCGTAGACGGCCAGTCCCGCGGACACCGAGCCGCCGGGACTGTTCACGTATAGATTCACGTCCGCCTTGTGGTCCTCGTTGGAGAGGAACAAGAGCTGTGCGAC
>JADFIX010000133.1 GCA_022566435.1 Planctomycetota bacterium | reverse complement strand
AACATCTGACGACATTGCGGTGCTGCTGGGGGTGGGCGACGGGACGTTTGCCGCTGCGGTGCACTACGCCGCCGGCAACAGGCCTACCTCCGTCGCAATCGGCGATCTGAACGGCGACCACGTGCCCGATTTAGCCGTGGCGAACACAGGGCGCTTCTCAACACCTGATGACCGCATCTCGGTGCTGCTGGGGGTCGGCGACGGGACGTTTGCCGCTGCGGTGCACTACGCCGCCGGTGATAGGCCAAGGTCCGTCGCGATCGCCGACTTGAACGGCGACCGAGTGCCTGACCTGGCCGTGGTGAACTGGACTAGCCACAAAGTCTCAGTGTTGCTGGGTGTCGGCAACGGGAGGTTTGGCACCGCGCTGGACTACGCCGTCGACTTTGCAGGGAACCCTTTTTCCCTAGCGATCGGTGACCTGGACGGCGACGAAGTGCCCGACCTTGCCGTGGCGAATTGGTCCAATGACAACGTCTCCGTACTGCTGGGGTTCGGCAACGGCAATTTCGCCGCCGCGGTGAATTACGCCGCCGGCAACGCGCCGGTCTCCATCGCAATTGGCGATCTGAACGGCGACGAAGTATCCGACCTGGCCGTGGCGAATCACCGCAGCGACAACGTCTCGGTGCTGTTGGGGGTCGGCGACGGGACGTTTGCCGCCGTCGTGCACTACGCCGCCGGCAACGGGCCTAATTTCGTAGCGATCGGCGACCTGGACGGCGATGAAGTGCTCGATCTGGGCGTCGCGAATTGGCACAGCGACGACGTCTCCGTGCTGCTCAAACAGTCGTCGGATGGCTGCGGCGGTTTCTTCGATAGTCTAACGGCCGCCTACTGGGCGGACGCCGATTCGCCGGCCGGAAATCCACCTGATCGCCCGTACAACTGTGCGATCGACGCGCGGGAGCCGCACGACATTGGCAATGCGGCGGATCGAAATGGATGGGACCGCATGTTGATGTCGTTTTCGTGTGATCCGACGGAATTCGGAATGGTCGCTGGTGATTTTTCGGTGGACACCACACCTGAGGGCGAAACACCCCCTATCGTCAATATCATTACCGACCGTTTCGCGAATACGGCGACGATCTTGCTCGACGACATGATCGCACCGGGGGTATGGACGTGCATTGAACATCTCGACTCGGGACAAGAGTGGTGCGCGGGGTATCTGCCCGGCGACGCCGATCAGAATGGTCTGGTGACCACCGGCGACCTCATCGCTTTAGTCGATTCGATCAACTTGGTGCCCGATCGAGTGGTGCCGAACTTCGCGAGCGACAGCGATCGAAATGGTGTGACGTCGGGGACGGACATTCTGCGTTTGATCGACTTGCTCAACGGCGCCGGTGAATTCGAGCCTTGGATCACCCGGAGTCTGCCGCTATGCCCGACGACGGACCGGACGACAAGTGCACGATGAATGATGTGAACGAACATTTTCGCGTGGGACGCTTGGGGAGAATACGAGATGGACACGATGCGTAGAAAAACGACCCGGATCGGCGGCCTCTTGGCGTGCGCTTTGGGGGGGTCATCGGTACACGAGCCGCCGAGTCGGCGCCGGTGAAGGTCGAATCGGATTCCTTCGAGACCGGCGACATTCTTGTGAGTGAAATGATGCCGGAGCAGCTCTTTCGCTTGCCGGAACTAAATTCGGTCATGAAGCGGTATCCCGACGGGTATCCGGTGAAAAACGCCCGTTCCGGCGCGGCGCTTGGTTGTGCAGGGCCGGATGTGGAAACCAAGGAAATCTACACCTCGATTGGCGGGCAGTTTGCCTTTCGACCGGGACGCGGAAAACGTGTCGCCGACGACTTGGTAACGGAACTCTTCAGGGACTGCTCAATCTGCTCGCTCGAGGTTCGTGTCAACGGTGGCGTCGAAGATGGTGACGGCGAGTTTCGTGCGGACATCGCGCTTTACGATGGTTGCCCTTTGGAAGGCGGCTCGATGATTCCAGGTTCCTTGGTGCAGTATAGCGGCTTGGAAGATGACATCGGGCTGTCTTACGACCTCGTCTTGGATTATTCCGATCGCGGTATATGCGACGACGGTTCGTCGTGCCTGGTCTCTCAGCAGGATTGTGCCGACCTGTCCAATTGCGTCGAGGATCCACTCCGGATTCCCCCGACGGTGTGGCTACGACTTCGATTCGACACCGATGATGCCGCGGTCGTCATGGGAGAGGCGCCGACCCTTGGGTTTTCAGCCGACGCCTATGACGATCCGCAGGGCCATTGCACGGCTTGGTTCGCCGGATGGCCGACGTTTCCTCATGCGACGTTTTACGCGGAAATCCTCGCACCCGCCGATTGCGACACCCACTTTCTGGCCTACTTAGCGGCGAACCCCAACAAGCCGCCGTTTTTTCCCGGCGATCTCGGTCCGGTGATAGGCCCCGGCGGCGTTCTTCGCCCGCCGGTCACCAGCCCGACGACTCGGCTCGGCGACGACATAACCCTGGCAGTCGACAACTGCATATTGAGCGCGTACGAACTCGGAATGAAGGGCACGGCCGGTGCGTTTACGATGGACATAGACCTTCGATGGCCCAACATCACAGACATCCGAGGGGACACTGTGAGAGTGTTTCACGGGCGCGGCGACGGAGTTGACTCGGGCGCTGCGGAAGTGGGGCACTTCACGATTGATGAAGACGTGAACTTGTCGATCACCGCCAACGACCAGCCAATCTATATTACGTGGGCGTCCAACCGGACCAACACCGGCGCCATGGAAGTCAACATCAACCAAGCCGGAACTAGTGGACCATTCATGCTGGCGTTCGATGTGGACCCCTTACGCCCCTACGAATGGGTCATCGCATCGGATGGAGACAATACGCCCGCAGTCTTTTATGCGGCCATCTTCTGTCGCGGTGAAACGCCACAGGGCGCGTGTTGTCCCGATCAGCCCGACATGCCGGGAAGCGAGATGAACTGCTTCGATGACGTGCCGGTTACATCGTGTGTGGGTGGCCGGTGGCTCGCCGACACGACATGCGAGGAAAACCTTTTCGATCCACCCTGTGGTACGCATGCATGCTGTCTGGCTGCTGGCTGGTGCGACAACCTCGTACGAGAAGACTGCCTCATGACCTGCGTTCCCTGGGCACCACCACTCGATTGTCGATCTGACCAGGAGTGTCCCGCCGAACGAACATGCATGATTGGCGGGGGGCTCCGCAGTCATTGCACGCCGGTTTGCGCAGAATGGAGCAGCGGCAAGTTCTGTGGTCAAGCGAATTTCGAATGCCCACAGCCGTGTGAAATAGGCGACATCACGGCCGTTTTCTTCGCCGACTCATTGGAGATTGACCCGCCGGGGCCGCCGATACTGAGTTGTGCCGTTGATGCTCGCCAGCCGCATGAGCCGAATGACGGCAAGCAGGCACTCGGTTGGAACCGCATGGTCATGGACCTTGCATGCAACGCGGCGACCTTGCCATGGAGTCTGGACGATTTTCAGTTGACGAACACCAGTTTCACGCAAGACGGCCTCTCTAAGTCGCTCGTATACGACGACACGCGCGCGCGGCTATCCGTGGTCTTTGATCCCATTGTGCCGGGCGAATGGACGTGCATTGAACATCTCGACTCGCGGCAACGGTGGTGCGCGGGGTCTCTACCCGGCGATGCGGATCAGAATCGTCTGGTGACCGTCGGCGACATCAGCGCGCTCATCAACGCGATCAACATTCCGCCGGCGTTCCAACCTCCCATTTATGCCACGGACATCAACCGTAGCGGCTTGACGACGGCGCTCGACATTTTGAGGTTGATCGACCTACTCAACGGCGCGGGCGATTTCGAGCCTTGGATCACTCGCAGTTTGCCGCCTTGCCCGTTGGAACCGTAGAAACGGCCGGGAACTGAGCGACAGGTGGTGAAGAATGCCTGCATTCGAAATCGTAAGACAAAAGCAAGTAGAACACCGAAGCTCTCGTCTTTTGAGTTTGATCATGAGTCGTGTTTTCCGTCTCGCGCTTGCATGTCTAATCGTGGTTCCGACCGGTTGCGACGTCCCTCCCGAGCCGTTCAACTGGTCGTCCTTCGATGACGAAGTGATCGAGGTCGGACGGCGGGTTTTGCGGCCACAGCAGGCCGTGCAGATTACGGTGTATACGCCGCCACCCACCGACTCTGGTACGACCGAAGCCGTGCGAGACGAGCCCATCTCCGCGACACGTGAGGCGGTCTTGAAGAAGATTAAGGTCTCGGTCGACGTACGTGGAATGAGGAGGCCAAAGGCGTTCGAGGCCATCCAGGCACTTGGGCTCCATGCGGTCGATCCACTGATCGAAATCCTGTCCGACGATTCACTTCGCCGGTCGTACGCGGATCGAGCAGTGAGTTTGCTGATCCTTCTGGTCAGAGAGCCGAAAGAGAAGCCTGATGGTTCTCGGTCGACGGTGCCGTCACCGACGGCTAACCACATCTTCGATGCTGTCGTCGGCTACGTGCAACGGCATCCGGAGGCACCCGTGTACCTTTTCCACCTGAGCAGAATCACGCGCCGTGAACGAATTCCAAAAGTGATCGAGCTTATCGAATCGTTGTCCGGAGCGCAGCAGGGTTGCTCCATTCGCCTCTTCAATGCCGTAACGTACACGAGTTTTCCCGCAATTCCATTGGATTTTTGTGGCAACAGCAGCCCTGAGTCCATCGAGCAAATCATCAAGGACGGTGAAGCTCGACAACGGGAATCGGTGGATGCCATCAAAGCTTGGTGGGCGGCGCATAAGAACGAGTCATCCGAAATGTGGCTCACGGCGTCGTTGCGTCGCAGGATCAGCGAGAGGACCGAGTCCCTGAAGGATGACGTTGTCACCGGCGCGGACGACAAGTTCCAGCAGTGGCGGAAGAACCATACGATTCGCGAGTATTACGAGCGTCACGGCGACATCTGGCAGTCATCGGTCTTCGCCATGCTCGTCGACGAGTTCGACAAAGCCCCAGGGTACGTACGGCCATTTGTGTTGCGTATGATCGGAACCACAAGACATCCGGATGCCGTCAGTTTCATCGCCCCGAAACTCGAGTGCGCCGACCCCAACCTTCAGCACGCGGCGGTTGCTGCCCTGAAGGACTTGAAGGTATTCGACTACAACGAAGTAATCGCCCGAATCCTACGATCCACCAAGGATGAGTCACTGGCGATCGAGGCCCTCGAGGCATTAGAAGAGCTGGCCAAGTCGGAGGCGATCGAAGATTTCATTTACGCACTGGATCATCCGGAATCGCTGGTTTCGGATCGGGCAAGAAGAGCACTTAGGCCGTTCCTCGTCTCGCATGCCGAACGGCTTCGGGAGATTGCCCAATCGCACCCGAGTAAGAAGGTGCAGCGAGCGCTCGCCGCTATGCTGGACTGCGCGGCGGCCTCCGCGCTCGGCAAAGCCGGCGCCGAGCAAGCGCGTGTGGAAGAACAAATTGCCTCGACACGTGCGTTGCTGCGATCGGATGATTCCGAGAGACAGAAGATTGGCATTTCTCTCGTTGGCCAAAACCAACTTGCCGAACTGCTCCCGGACGTGTTGGAACTGATCCAAAGCCCGGATGACAACATTCACCGGGCCGCGGTTGAACGGATACAGAAAATGGGCGTACCGAACCTCACGATCGAGAACGCGCCTCGCGTCATGGGGCATTCCGTTATGCTCGATCGACACGTCGCCGCATATTGTTACGCAAAGTATGGACGAAGGGCCGTGCCGCTTATGATCAAGGCGGCCTTCAACTTGGACGATCCACTCAAGCTCGGTACAAAGCACGTTCCCTATCCGGCCGTCGGACTAATCCGGGCCCTCATACAAGAGAAAATAACCGGGATTGAGGAGGACGTGATTCGGCTGGTAAAAAATAGCCGAACCGACTCGAGCTATATCCAACTGCTAGAGTTGTTGGACGACTCGAAGAGCGCGTCACTGGTCGGCGAATTCCTCCATTATGGCAATTATCGGCTCGCCGCCATTCGTGTCGTTCGCGCTAGGCACCTGCGGCAGCACGCCGATCAACTGTTTGCAATCGCCTCAATGAACTTCGGCAAACATGCCGGAACCATCCAGCACGCGGCGACGCTCGCCCTCATCGATCTGGATGACCCGCGCGCCTGGCAGGCGGCAGTGACATGCCTAGAGGGCGAGCATCTCGACCGGCGCAAGCGTTCCGTAGGATTGGCGTTACCTTGGATGGAGAGCAGCTTTGGCGCTGTTCTGTCGAGACTCAAAACGTCACATCGTGATGACATCCACGCATTACTGCTAGAAGAACTACAGGGCGAGAACCGAAGGCATGTTGTCGTTTCTTTGACGACGGCGCTTTGCATAGACCCGGAGGTTGCCGATTCTGAGGTCTTCCGGGCCGTCGCCACGAGCCCCCACTCGCATGATAAAGCCCGAATACTTGCCGCCGTCGCCCTTTCGAAACTTGGCGATCGAGGGGTTATTCCGGTGCTACACGAACTCATTCGCTCATTCATCGCCCCGAATCCGGAGCCGACAATTCCCCGATTCAAGGCGATTCATTGGTCGGCTATATTCTCTTCGTCATCGGGATGGCGAATAGAGGGCTCGCGCCCGTCGTTGCTCGAAAACCGTCCTCCTCTGCAATTCTCCTTAACGTGGTTCGAACGCCATCACGTCGACATAGGGCTGGCTTTGAGACGACTCGGTGACGAAACCCTGGTGGACGAACTGGTCGAGGCCTTCTCCGGCGTCCGAGGTGATTTCAGTTGGTCGGCCTATCGCGTTCTCACTGGAATCATCGGGCTGAGGGCGCACGATTATGCCCGGCAGTGGATGGAGTCGCACGAAATCGAAAGCCCGCATTTCTTGCCTGAATTGGCACTGGCCCTAGTCGATCTCGACGTACCGTTCAAAGAGGTTATTCCGCTTTTGTTCGAAGACGATGGCATGCTCAGCGCCGGCCTGCGTGTGTTGATTGCCAGCGATACGAAAGAGGCCGCCAACGCGCTTGAAAAGGCCTTCCATGATCTGTTGGGATACGGTCACTGTGAAAAGCTGCGGATTCTCGATGCGCTTTGTCGGTTGGGCGATGCGCGTGGCATCGCTTTGGCGGCCAAGAACCCGTTGCTCTTGGCGTCGGTCGTCCGATTTCTGCCCGATGCGATTGGCGTGGATTTCCCGGCCGGGCAATTCGACTACAACCGCATCGAAGAGGCCATGCGTGTCCAGGCGTGGTATGAGCAACACGCCGGCGATCTGCGATGGGATGCCGAATTGTCCCAGTTCCGATTGGCAAACCGCGCGCCGTGAGGGCGATTGGTCTACGGCTGGCGGCATACCCGAAAAAGAACAGACCATCAACCGCGAGCACTCTGAAACGTCGCGTTTCGGGCGGTGATGCGACTTCAGCGACCCATGGATAATCGAAACGAATCATTGAAAGCTGGACCGCGCTGAGTGTACGGCGGTACACTCCCCAGCGATGCTCAGTGAGATGGCATGGTGGCTCTACCTGGCCGGCTGGCTCGTACTGGGTGGATGGGCAGGTGCCCATGCGCTGATGTACAAGCGCGATCCGCGCAGCACGACCATATGGCTTTTGGTCTCCTTCACCTTTCCCTTTGTCGGACCCTGGCTGTATTGGCGGTTCGGTATCAATCGCATTGAACGCCGAAAACTTCACCGCCTGAGTCGCCGCGCGCACGGCCTCCCCCCACCAGACTTCGTGCTCGACCCGAAACACGAACGGCAGCGCGACAAAGCCGTCGGACACCTGACGAACCTTCGAACGGTGGCGGACCGCGTGACCCGCATGCCGCTGCTTCCCGGAAACACCGTCGTCCCGCTCCATAACGGTGAACAGGCGTATCCCCGAATGCTGGAGGCCATCGCCGGCGCCGAGCGATCCATTACTCTGGCGAGTTATGTTTTCGACTGGGACGAGGTCGGCCAGAACTTTACCGACGCCCTGGCGGCGGCGGCCGACCGCGGTGTACGCGTGCACGCTCTCGTCGACGGAATCGGAGGAATGGGACACTTTTCGCGCATGG
>JADFIX010000132.1 GCA_022566435.1 Planctomycetota bacterium | reverse complement strand
GAATTGCGTTTCATGTTCGTCGGGTGCATCGCTTTTCTTGGGAATGTACACGCCGAGCTTGCCGTTGGGCCCTTCGCGAATGGCTTCGTTGGGGCACAAGACGACGTTGCTTGCGTGCTCCGAGGTAAAGCGTACGTCGGCGCGCATCCCCGGGAGCAGGCGGTTCTTGTTCTTGCTGATAATCACGACATCCACAAGATAGGTCACGACGCCGCTGACGTTCCTTGACTCCGGATAGATGCGTTCAATGACGCCGGTGAATTCATCATTTCGAAATGACTCGACGGTAATGACCGGAAGATGTTCCATAGACGCGGCGGCGTTTTCCACATCGTCGGGCATTTGCACACTCCCGTCGTGGCCCGGCTTGGCCCAAGGCGGCGCGATTTTCAAGACCCGCCCGATGTCGGATTCGTCGACTTCGGCGCGTACGAGCAGTTGATCGAAGTTCAGGACGATGGCCAATACGGTACCCCCGGTGAGCGTCGTCTTTCCGCCCTGAATGACCTCGCCGATTTGTGTCTTGATGTCCGCGACAATCCCGTCGATGGGGGAGACGATATCGGTTTTTGTCAGTCTTTTTTCGGCGTCGGCCAAATTGTACTGGGCGGTTTCAACGTTCGCCTGTGCCTGAAGTACCACCTGTTTCGCCTTGGGAATGTTGAGTAATGCGCGTTCCACGCCGGCCTTCGCCGCGTCGAGCTGCGCGTCCTGGCCGGCGAGTGTTGTCTCTCGCTGAAGAGTCTCCTCTGCACTACGCTGAGACTGAGGGAGATTCATGAACTTTTCTCTTTGGAACTTGGCAAGTCGCACGGTGTTTTGCAGTTGATTGACTTTCGCTTCGGCGCTCTTCAGATCGGCCGTTTCGGCCTGCTTCAGGTTGATTTTGGCTTCCGCGAGACGTGCGCCGGCGGTGCTCAAATCGCGCTTCGCTTTGTTGACGCTTCGCTGTTCGTCATCTTTTTGGAGTCTAATCAAGATGTCACCGGCCATGACCCGATCGCCGGCCCGCTTCCTGATTTCGATCACCTCGCCGCTGGCCTCGGACTTGATCTCCACGCGCTGTTTGGGGCGAATCTCGCCGGTGGCGTTAATTGGCAGGGTCAAATCACTGATGATGAGTTTTTCGGTCTTGCCCTCCATGCCTTGGACGGACATTCGTAGAGTGCTTTTTGCGGCCAGGAACCCGGTAATCAAAGTCGTGACCACCAGGACGAAGATAATGACGTTTTTCATAATCCCGTCTCCACTTACAGACAGGTCCGTTTCGAAACGGAACGGACGTGAGAATAAGTTCTCAGTTCTCAGTTCTCAGTTCTCAGTTGAACGCGATCGAAACTGACCACTGATTACTGACCACTGATTACTGTTTTCCGGCACGAAATCCATGGGATCACCTCGGTACACACACGGCGGTTCTATCTGGCGACTGACGCCGGGGCGAATTCGAGACCGAACGCCTCCGCGACGGGGCGATTCGTCACCTTGCCGCCCTCGATGTTGATGCCTTCCGCCAGGCCGAGATCGTCGCGGCACGCTTTTTCGTATCCGGCATCCGCCAGTTTCAAGACATACGGCAATGTCGCGTTGGTCAGTCCAAACGTAGACGTTCGTCCGACGGCGCCCGGCATATTGGCGACGCCGTAATGCACGATGTTGTCCACGATATAGGTTGGTTCTTCATGTGTCGTGGGATGAATGGTCTCGCAGCAGCCGCCCTGGTCGACGCCCACGTCGACAATGACCGCCCCCGGCTTCATGTGAGAGAGCATCTCCTTGGCGATCAGCACGGGGCATCTGGCGCCGGGGATCAGAACGGCGCCGATGATCAGGTCCGCCGTTCGCAAGTATCGCTGCAGTGCGAGCCGATCGCTGAACACGGTATGGACGTTGTCCGGCATGACGTCATCGAGGTAGCGAAGCCGATCGATGTCTACGTCCATAATGAACACATTGGCACCCAGCCCGGCTGCCACTTTCGCGGCATTCGTCCCGACGACGCCGCCGCCGATGATCAACACCTCGGCCGGCTCGACGCCGGGAATGCCGCCAAGCAGGATGCCACGCCCCATCATGGGTCTTTCGAGATACTTGGCCCCTTCCTGTATGCTCATCTTACCGGCCACTTCGCTCATCGGGGTGAGCAACGGCAGACGGCCGTGCTTATCGACGATGGTTTCGTAGGCGATGGCGACCGACCCGCTATCGAGGACACCCTTCGTGAGTTTTTCGTCGGCGGCGAAATGGAAATAAGTAAACATCGTCTGCCCCTCGCGCATCATCTTGCGTTCGGGCTCGAGCGGCTCTTTGACCTTCACGATCATGTCCGCCTTGGCAAAGATTTCTTGCGGCGTATCGACGATGGTGGCGCCGACGGACGAAAACTCGTCATTGGTGATTCCGGAACCGAAGCCGGCCTGGTTTTCGACCAAGACCTTGTGATTCCGTCGAACCAGTTCATCCACACCGACCGGGGTCATGCTGACGCGGTACTCGTGGGTTTTCGTCTCCATCGGTACGCCGACGATCATGGGGGGATACACTCCGAGAGAAATTTTCGCCGATCCCGCGTTCGTACCCAAGTTTCAATGCGGGCGATTGCGGACACCACCGGACTATATCGACGTGAGGCGTTTCATGCAATTAGGCCCCAAGCTGCCAAGTTGCGGGTGGTTGTGGGAAATTGTCAGTTTTCCGTGTTCCGCTCTACGCCTTCTAAACTGACTACTGAAAACTGATAACTTTCCGTTGTCGCCGTCGAAACGTGAACGCCGGATTCGTCCAGAACGATTTCCACCGCCCCGATATCCGCGGTGTTGAAGAGCGGTCGACTTCCCACGATTTCCGAGAGACCGCTGAGCGTGTCGGCCGTCCGTCGGTGACTCGACCGCACCAAGACACGCGGCGCCACGGCCTTCAAGAATTCCGATAGGCTCGGCCGAACGCCGCCGTGATGCGGCAAGAACAGCACGTCGCCGTGGACGTCGTCACGTGCGGCGAGTGCCCGGAGCGGCAGCTCCTCAATATCTCCTGTCATCAGGACGGAATGTCCTAGATAGGAAAGGCGAAGCACCCATGACGAGTCGTTGGGGGACAGCTTGTGCAATCGTTCGGCGGGCGGCCAGAGACGTTCGAGCCGTACATCCGCGAAGGTCCACACCCTATCGGCGGCGGTTTCGACGCGCAGCTCGTGTCCTTGCTCGGAGAGTAGCTGAAGTAAATGCCTCGCCGGCGAGCCGGGTCGGCTCAGGTCGTCGAAGTATTCGTTGATGTAAATCGGGCCCGCGACCATTTCCCGCAAGATCGACGGTATTCCGCTAAAGTGATCCAGATTCGGATGGCTGATGAAGAGACCGTCAATTCGGGAGATACCGCGGCTCCTGAGAAACGGCACAATGGTGGTTCGGCCGACGTCGAACGGACTCGCGCTTCCCGCGTCATAGAGCAGCGTCTCGCCCGATGGAAGTTGGATGACCGTGGCCGTGCCGGCACCCACGGCAAGTGTGGTGACGATGACACGCCGGTCGGTCGTAGCGGGCCATTTCCACACGACGGTCGAGACGCAAACAAGCAGCGCGGCGAACACCGTACCCCAACCGGTCCAGCGGCGTGCCGCGACGGACGACGCCTCACTCGGCGAATCACGATGCACGAACCGGGCAGCGTGGCTGCGGAAACGCCACACGAACACGGCGAGAAGTAAGTAGAAGGATACGATCCACCACCACGGCGCAGCACGTATTGTCACGTTCGCACCAGGCAGATCGCCCAGCAAGGCGACGAAATCAAGAAGGATGCGTTCGGCGCGGAGCAAGAGCCTGCCAAAGAGTTCGGCAACAAATGGCAGGAACGGCGCCACGATCAGCTTGCCCAAACCCAACGTCATGACGATTCCGACAAGAGGGAAAACGACGAGCGAATTCAGCGGTCCCCACGGTTGCACGCGTTCAAAATGGGCGGCAACGATTGGCGCTCCGGCCAGCCACGCCGCAAGGCTGACCGCGAATCCGAATCCGAGATTATGGCTGAATCGTTGGCACCGCCGCCGAATGATGGGTATGATGCGCCGCCCGAGACCTTGTGGATCGACGGGCGAAAAAGCGAGGGACTCGGCGCTTGTTGTCCTCGAACGCAGCTTGCCAGCGCGGGCTAGAGAAGCGATAGCGGATCGTAGCGCCGGCGCGAGGTAGGCGACACCCAAGACCGCCGAAAACGATAGCTGGAAACCGGCATCAAAGACGGTCGCGGGATTTGACAAGACGAGCACCACGGCCGCCGCCGATATCCAGTTGAGATAGGACCGGCTCCTTCCCATGAGCTGGGCGACGCAGTATAGCGAGGCCATCGTTCCTGCGCGAAGGATTGGTGGGCGAGGCTCGGCAAGTATGGTATAGGCGACGACGGTCAGCAATACGACAACGATTCGTAGTTGCGGTGTTTTGAACACCATGCCGGCGACGAATCGGGCGAGGCACATCACGATGACGATGTGTACGCCGCTGACGGCGAGGAAGTGTGCACACCCTGCCCGGATGAACACTTCGTTGAGCTCGCGGCTGACACTCGACCGGCGTCCGAGCAAAATGGCCTGCAGCAGACTCGTTTCGTCCTGCGAGTCGATGGTGGTAGTGTCGGTCAAAAGATCGCTGATTCTTTGGCGGCACGCTTCGAGCACGCCATGGCGGCGCGGCCTGCTTGTCGATAGACGCTTTATGTTTTGTCTGACGTTGCAGCTCAGACCGGCGACGACGCCGTGTCGCCGAAGATAAGTTGCCCAGTCGAATGATCCGGGATTCCGTGGTCCGCGATTGGCATAGAGCCAACCCAAAATCTCGACTCGATCATCCGGCTGTAGATCCAACACCGCGTCGCGGACACTTACGCGAATGCGCCCGGAGACGCCGATATCGCCGGACTCTCCTTCGAGTTTTTCAACGTCCAGGAGAAACGTCGTCCGCTCGTTGCGATACGTCCATCGCGCGAATGGCCAATTCAGCGGCTTTGTGGTCACGCGCGGTTGCGCGACAACGGTGCCTTGAAGTCGCACGAGACGCCGATCCCCGTCGAGATCGGCGGTGTAGCGTTGGATCCCGTTTGGGGGAATGACCCGGTAGGAATCCGCATGTCGTATGGCCCCGGTGGCGGCGGATGCCAACGCGATCACGAGTAGGCCGAATCGCATGCGAATCCGAACTCGGACCGCCGCAAGGCAAAGTAGACCAAAACAGATCAAGTAGAGTTCGCGCGGCGGCCTGGCGGCGTTGTCGACGAGCACGCCGACGATCACGCCGCCGGCGACGGTGAAGAGTGGCGCCGCACGCGTCAAGTGCAGCGAGAATCCGACCACCGGCCAAGATGTTTCCTTCTTTTCGATTGACATGAAAGGCCTAGCCTATGCGGTGATTTGAGTGGAGCCTTACGTGACGGTCAAGCTCGTGGGACGCTCCCTTGCGGCAATTGCCCACGGCGGGGTCAAACGGTAAACTTCCTGCCTTGCATCGAGTCATCGGGCAGGAGGCGCGGACCGTATGCCACTCGGGTTTGTCATTTGGTTGGTTCTTGGGGTTGTGGTGGGGTTGGTGTGGGCGATCCGGCTTGTGGTGGCAGGGCCCATCCTTCGCAAACGCGCCATTCTGCGCTCGAGCTCGTATGACGCGGCGCCGAATCCCGCGCCCCGCGTTTCCGTACTCGTGGCGGCGAAGGACGAAGAAGATAATATCGAAACGTGCATTTCGACGTTGTTGGAGCAGGACTACCCCGATTTCGAGATCATCGCAATCGACGATCGGAGCACGGATGGAACGTCCGAAATTCTCCGTGGCATGGCGCAGCGCGCGGGCGAGAAGTTGCAAGTCGTGACCGTGACGCAACTCCGCGCCGGGTGGTTCGGTAAGAACAATGCGATGCGCGCGGGAGTGTCCGTCGCGTCGGGTAAATGGCTTTGCTTTACCGATGCCGACTGTCGCCAGATTTCGTCCAAAACTCTCACGGTGGCCATGCGCAAGGTGCTAGAAGAAGAGATCGATTTTCTTTCGATTACCCCGGTACTCGATTTCAAGTTCGCGTGGGAGCGATTGACGCAGCCCGTCTGTGCCTTAGTCCTGCTTTTTCGTTTTCTTCCGAACCATGTGAACAAGCCAAAAAATAAAACCGCCTACGCGAACGGCGCGTTCATGTTGATCAACCGACGCTGCTATGAGGCCATCGGAGGACACGAGAGGGTGCGCACGGAAGTCAACGAGGACATCGTGATGGCACGAATCGCCAAGGAGACCGGATTCGGCTTGCACGTCGCTGAGAACGAGACCCGATCCACTATTTATGCCTGTTCCTTCGATGGTAACATTTGCTGCGGCGGTGGTTTCGATGGTCGTTCCAGTGGTGGTCAATGGAGTCACTGTCTCCGGGAGATGGCGTTGGAGGCCTTCTCAGGCACGGACAGTAATTGTATCCCAAAGGCAGTGGGCGCACCACCATGGCCGATTCACCGGGTTTAACTCGGCGGGTTTAGCCCATTGGAGGAACGAAGATCGACTGGAAGAAGCGGCGGACCAGGTGGCCCAGACGGGCCCAATGGTCGTTGAGGGAATCCCGTTCACCGGCCGTTAGTTGGTTGTAGGTCTTGTCGTACTGAGGAAAGGTCCAGACCGTGAAGGCCCAGAATTCGGGAACCGGGCCGGGCCCGCGAATTCGGGCTATCTCTCCTGTTGCCCCCAAAAGCTCCCAGGAAGCCAACAGCCGGCCTTTGTGGGCGATGGCCATCGCCTCGGCCCAGGAAGCGCTTCTAGCTGCATCCGTGAACGGTTCCATGAGTTCCAGCAGCCGGTCCACCCGCTGGGAGTCGTCGACCTCCGGGCCGGCAAACCGGTGGGTGTGGCGGCTCTCCCAGCCGGGGCCCAAAGCAGGAATGACCAGGCCGCCGTCCGAGGCGATGGCCAGCATGGAGCCGGCCTCCGACCACCGAACGGCTTTCTCGCGGGCGATGGCCTCATGTGTGTCGCCGTCTTCATTGGGAGCGGCGTCGATGCCAAGTTCGGTGGGGATGAAGGGACGTAGAGGAAGGCCGTCAAGCAGAGACCGGAACGCGCGCTGTTTGTCCCCGTTTCCGGTGGCCAGCAGGATCGGCGCGGCGCTTGGCTTGTCCTCCGGTGTGTCCATCTTAGCCCGCGTACCCATAAAATGTGTGTTTAAAGTATACGGGCAACGGCCCGAGTGGCGGCGCCATCTCCCCCCTTGAGCTTTAGCGGCAGAGCCCAGAGCTCAAACTGCTTGCCCACCAATCGGTCCAGGTTGATCAGGTTCTCGATGAGGGGGATGTTCTGCCCCAAAAGCAGCCGGTGCACCGGGAAATCTTTAATGGTGGATTGGGGAGTTTCAGGATGTTTGTCGATGGGGAAGTCCACGGCCACTGCGTTGACCCCGCACTCGGCCAGGAAAGCGGCTCCTTCGGTGCTGAGATAAGGGCCGTGGCCGTAGAAGCGCGGGCCGCCGGACTCAGCCTCGGCCCAGCCGGTGAACAGGACCACTATCTTATCCCTGACCGACTCAGGGCTGGCGCCGGCGTCTTCGAGTTCCGAGACCATTAACGGCGATAGCTCCTTGGCCACCCGACGGAGATCCAACAATAGCGCCGGCCCTGCGTACTTCTCCAGAGGCATGTTCTCCACGGTAGTCGCGCCGTCAACGAAATGGTAGGGAGCGTCCACGTGGGTCCCGATGTGGGTTGGCAAGCACAACTTCTGGTTGGAGCGTGCGTGCGTGGCATGAGTCTGGATGGACGAGGTCTCCACGGGCACCAAACCAGGCACGAGGCTGATCCGGTCACTACCCAGAGTAAGGGTCAAGTCGATGAGTTCAGCCATACCTGTAGCCCTTGATTAAAATGGGGCGCGCGGAATAGGAACGCCTGCTAGTCTCCGGCCGCTTGTTCCAGGAGAGCGGCCCTTACCGCTTGGTTGGCCAACTGCGGCGTGGTTCTGGCTTCGGAAGGCAGTGCGTCCTCCCAGTCGGGAATCAGGACGCGGGCGCCAGATTCC
>JADFIX010000131.1 GCA_022566435.1 Planctomycetota bacterium | reverse complement strand
GTAATGTGCATCCAGCCCCTCGTGGGCAAACGGTCTGTAGCCAATCGCGCAAAACCTCGTTGTTCTACGCAAGTCGGTAGCCTCGATCGACAACACGGGTGCGGTCACGTTTCGCCCCAAAGGGGCAGCAACATGTCAGCCCAGGGCATCGCCCTGGGTCTGCGACGCGCCGTACAAAAAAAAGCCCTGTAGGGGCGCAACAATCATTCAATCCCAAACGTACCGTTCATCAAACTCGAGCCGGTGGCGACTCAAGAACGTCCGAAATTCCTCCTGGAACGTCATCGTCCGATGATGCTCTTCCTGTTGCTCGATGTACCGCCGCACATTTTCCACCTGCGACTCGCTCACGAAAACGCCCCGTATCCGTTTTGCCAACAGAACGAAGCAAACGCCTCCCCTTGGGTCTTGATCCATTTTGATGACCCTTTCTTTACCTCTTCGACCACCTTGCACAGAGCGTTATTCTTGGACAAGACAAACAATGCATGGACATGATCGGCCGCTCCGCCGATTACGATCGCCGGGCTGCTGAATTCTTGCAGGATACCGGCCTGATACGCGTAGAGCTTGGAACGAATCGCCGGCGTGAGAGAGGCATCTCTGTTTTTCGTGCAGAAAATGAGGTGAACGAGATTCATCGACAATGACTGTGGCATGCCCGGTCCTCGGCTGTTGCGCCCTTTCAGGGCTCCGATGTTATTGTGTTCCGGTACCCAGGGCGTTGCCCTGGGCTGACATGTTGCTGCCCCTTTGGGGCGAACAATCACCGCACACGAACAACAGGGGCGAACCGCAATCACACACGATCAACAGAGGCGAACCGCGGACGCACACGAGGCGTAGATCGTACGCGCGCCGAAGATCGATCGCAAGCGACTGGTGTAGAACAACGAGGGCTAACGCCCGTGGGTTCGGGCCATCGTCCTATCGGGGCTGGTGGACGGAACTAACAGGCGGCGGAGATTTTGTAGGATGCACCCCTAATGCGCCATTTTGACTTTAGACCTCTGCTATTTGTGCGATCGCACAAAACGACTATTGGGGTTGGGAGCGAAGCAAGATGTCTCAGTTGCCTTGAAACTTGGTATAATCAAACACCGAGAATTAGCCATTCGAGGGTCCAAGCATGAGTACGATTGACAAGACCGATCCCTTATCTACTCGCCCTATCAAGGAAATCGAGAAGCCGATTCCACGCTCGATCAAAGAGTACCACGTCTTTCTCGCTTCGCCCGGCGACGTGGGCGAGGAGCGTCGGCACGTCCGGCAATTCTTCGATCGCTACAACCGGTACACCGCCCATCTTTGGAATGTGCGTTTCGAAGTCGTGGACTGGGAAAACTACTCTACGATCGGCGTCGGCCGCCCGCAGGAACTGATTACCGAGCAAACACTGGAGAAGTATCGTCAGTCGTTGGTTCTGGTCATCGGCATCATGGGACAGCGGTTCGGCACGCCGACGGGCAACGCCGAATCGGGCACCGAGGAAGAATTCAACTGGGCGATGGAAAGCCATCAGAAGCAGGGATTCCCGGAAATCAAATGGTTCTTTCGCAAGACCGACAGACTTGTGATGCCGATCGATCCAGACGAAGCCTTGAAAGCCGTCGAGCAATGGAAAATGGTCCTCGCCTTTCGGCGGCGTATGCAAAACCTCCAGAATCCTGTTTTCTATAACGAGTATCCCGGGCCGGCAGGTTTCCGCGACGTCTTTGAGAATGACTTGAACGGCTGGCTCACCGATTCGTCGAGACCGTGGGTTTCCGAGCGAGCGGCCACAACGAAAGTCGCAACAACGACTCTGTCGCCGCCAAGCAAGTACTACGAGAAAATCGAGCGGGACTTCCGCCGTCTCGACATCGCCGGCATAGACAACGATCGCGCTTTTGAGATTCCACTCAGTGAAATCTACGTCCGCCTTCGCGTCATGTTCGACGAAGACGCCCCAGAAGAAACCGAGGATCATGAAAGCGGCCCGATCGATATCCAGACGGCGATGCTCCGGTATCCCAAGCTGGTGATCGTCGGCGATCCAGGCAGCGGAAAGTCGACGTTTCTGAAGTACATCGCCTTGATGTTGGCTCGCTCGTTCGTGACGGGCAATTCCAACATCGCCCTGGAAAAGCTCTCTCTGCCGGAACCGCTTCCGCTGCCTATCTTTCTATCCTGTTGGGATCTGGCCGATTTCTTGAAGCGACGGCAACAGGTGCGGCTGACCACCCTGGTGGAATTTGTCGCCGATCGCCTGGGCGCCTACGACTATTCCGTTTCGACCGACGACGTGGAAGAACTGCTCGGCTCGGGCAATTGCTGCCTGCTGTTTGACGGATTGGATGAAGTTCCCACCGACGCCGGTCGCGCGTCCGTCAGCAGGCTGTTGGAGGAGTGCGTCGAGCAATATGGCGACAACCGCTTCGTCGTCACGTCGCGCATCCGGGCGTACACGGGCGGTACGATCCTAAAGGGGGACTTCACGCGTTGCGATATCCAACCGTTTGACGCCGACGATCGCGCCGAGTTCATTCGGAACTGGGTCGCGTTGTTGTTCCGCGTCCCACCCGAACAAGTTCAGGTGGAGGGAAGTGAAGCCGGTCAGGAATTCGATGCTCTCACTCGGGGCATCGAAGACAGCGATCGCATTCGCCCCCTGGCCGTTAATCCGCTGCTCTTGACGGTGATTGCGATCGTGCATTGGAACCGCAAGCGGCTGCCCCAGCAGCGTGTCGATCTCTACGACGAATGCGTTGACGTACTACTCGGCCAGCGCAAGCAGGCCGAGCACATCCAACACAGCCGCAAAGTGGCGGCGCTGGATGAACAGCGCGAGGAGCAAGTCTACGAGGAACGGGCCTGGGTCCGCAAGCGGTTCGCGGAAATCGCCCTGCACATTGTCCGCCAGGACGGCGACCGCGACGAAGCGACGAAGGCCGACGTGATCAAGCTGCTGGCGCCGCGGTTCATCGACCAGGGGGCTGCGGACGAGGAACAAGCTGCTACCCGCGCCGGATTGTTCCTTGATCGTCAGGAATTGCGGAGCGGCCTATTGGTGAGCCGCCGAGCCCATAGCTACGGCTTTGTGCATCTGACCTTTCAGGAATACTTGGCCGCCTGGCAGTTGTCGAACAAGGATTTTGACGATGTGGCAAGGATCATCAAGCCGCGACTGCGGATGGCCAAATGGTTCGAAACCTTGCAGCTTCTTGGCGGCCAATGGGCAAAGGATTCGGACGAGAAGGCGGATCGTTACGTCGCGTGGTTGTTGGACAACCGAGGCACAACGATCAACGACCAGGCACCGGTTGTGGCCCTATGCGCGAATATTGTCAAAGATATCAGAGGTGTCGCGGAGCTCAAACCAAAAACACGCTCGATATTCGAGGAAGCGGTTGAGTCGACACTCGACGCTTTCCGGCAAGGTTCGGGCGTTCCGGCCAAAACGCAACTTGAGATCCTCGAGGCGCTGGGACAGCTCGGCGCGGCAGTCAAATCACATTTGATCGATGCGACAAGAGCCAGCCTATTTCAGGTTCGCCGCAGAGCGATTGAGATGCTCTTGCCGTATCTTTCCGATGACGACCTTTTCGGGATGGAACACATCCTGGAGGATCGTAGTAAGGAACCGATCAAGACCTACCTACGGTCGCTTATCGATCGCGACGTTGAACGAACCGCCGGCGTGTTGGGAACACTACGATCGTACGGTCCCAAGACGCATGAGGCGGTCTACGAAATGACAGGCCTATTTTTTGCCTGTCTTCCTTTGTCCTTTCTTATGGAGTCTTGTGATCGCTTCACCAGAAACGTACATGGCAGTGCGCCATTGTCCACCGATCGATTATCAACTAAATGGTTAGAGTGCCTTGTAGAAAAGTATGGAAACAAGCGCGGAGTTCGTCAACTTGCACACGACTTGGGAGCGAACAGTAAATCTCACTACCTGCGAGCGCCCATCCTTCGAATGATTGCTGAGAAGTGGCCGGACGAGGTCACGCGAAAGCTTCTCGCCGAACGCGCGGTCAAGGATGAGGAGGAGAAACCCCGCATCGCCGCGCTTGAGGCGTTGGTCGCGGAATGGCATGACGAGACCACGCGAAAGCTGCTCACCGAATGCGCCGTTCAGGATAAGCACCCAGACGCCCGCAGCGCCGCTCTTGCGGCGCTGGTCGAGAAGTGGGCGGACGAGACTACGCGAAAGCTACTTGCAGAACGCGCGGTGAAGGATGAGGAGGAGAAACCCCGCATCGCTGCGCTTGTGGCGTTGGGCGCGGTGTGGCCCGACGAGACCACGCGAAAGCTGCTTACCGAACGCGCCGTCCGGGATGAGAGCGCGTCTCTCCGCGTCGTCGCGCTTCAAACCCTGATCAAGAGGTGGCCAGACAAGACCACGGGAAAGCTGCTCGCCGAACACGCCGTCCAGGATGTGGACAAAGGCCCGCGCTGCGCCGCGCTTGAGGCGCTGTTAATGAAGCGGGCGCTCGGCAAGGTGATCTCCGAATTCGGTCGGATTGTATTCACGAGGTATCTGGACACAATCGTTCCATACCTCGATCCAGCAGAGCCCATGTCCCGCGAGCACATCGGTCGGGCGGCGGAAAAGGCCGGTGTGGCGGCCGACAAGATCGAGGAGACGGTTCGCTCGCTGTCGGAGCACATGGGCTGGGACATCACGAAGGGAGCTGGCAAGTAAGGTAGCGACGTAGAAGAGACTATTCCTACCACGAAGCCACCAAGATACAAAGAAAAGAGGCGTCGCGTGCATTCCTGATGTACCGTTTTGACTATGCGAGGTGGTCAAACACCGTCATCGCCACACGTCCGCCTTCGGATCCCAAAACGCCCCCGTCAAACCGATCTTGGCGAAGATTTTCACCATCTCGCCGGGTGCGGGGCGGCGGGAGTCGGGCGTGAGGCGGTTTTCGTACCAGGTCTTGGCCAGGTGCCACTGCTGGTCGAGGTCGAGAATCGGGCGACGCGGTATGCCCTTCGCCTCGCACCATCGATCCACGTTCTCTTCCGACCGGAAGAGCAGCATGGTCGCTCAGGTGAAGATGACGTCGTCCCACCAAAGCGCGGCCGGGACGGCGTAGTGGATCGCACATTCCTGCGGCTCGGGCTCGCCGTCGATGATACGAAGCGACATCCACTCCTCGGTGAAGCCGTCGCTCGCCTCCACCTCGCCATCGCGACCAAGGGCAGCCAACACGCCCAAAGCATCCCAGACGCAATTGGCGTAGTAGGATTTGTCGTCCACGATGACCCGAAACGCCGTCTCCACGCCGGAAAAGGGCGGGGCCATGCGAATCCGGGATCGGTCGCCCGGTTCGAGCACCAGAAGTCGCTTCTTGGCCAGCGATTCAAACGCGGTCTCGACCTTGTCGACCGGTCGACCCAGCGCCGCCGCGACCTCAGTGGACGTGGGCGCACGCGTCGTTTCTCCGTCCACGATCGTCTCATAGATGTGCTGTTTGACCACCGTGTCGAAGTTCATGACCGGTTCCTTTTTTGGGGCGTCGGCGAAGTAAACGGTGCCTCCCTGTTGCACCGACATCCCTGATCGATCGCTTGCGTTGGGTGCGTCTCGGACGCACCGCACACTGACGCACCGCACGCGGTGCGTCCGGGACGCACCCTACTGGCTACGCCCCGCGTCGGAGCCGGCGTTTCGAGTCGATCTCGTAGAATTTGAACGGCTTCTTGGGGTCGGTGATGTCGGTCAGCTCGATATGGCAGCCGCCTTTCCTGTCCACCAGCTTCATCACCGCCTTCACCGTGCGGTCCTTGTCCGCGATGGCGTCGAAAAAGCTGCACTCGAAGGTGAACGTTTCGGTATCCTCTTCGAACGTGCCCCGGCCTTCGACCAGTCGCGTGTGGTACGAGTCGATCCAGGTCATGACGTACTCTTCCGCGCCGTAGTCGTAGCCGATGGTCAGCAGGCCGTCGTAATCGCGACCTAACCATTTCCCGTCGACGGTTTGGGTCATGAATAGGCCATTGAGCAGCCAGCCGGTGGCGCTGGTCCATTTGTCTTCTTTGGGTTTCTTGCCGGGTGCATTGTACCACATGGCGACTTGCTCGTACTTGCCGCGAAATTTCTTAAGCACTCGGTGCGCCTTGCTGGCGTTGTTGTACTTTTGGAGCGCCTCTTGGAGCTCGTTGTCGTCCAGCCTTGAATCGGGACCCGCCCGCACCACCGAATGACCCGCCAGAATCACGAGCCCCGCCAAAGCGAGCGAACCGCCAAGCACCATTGTCCGTTTCATCATGCCGCCCCTTTCGTGTCAAAAAGAGTTTCCACGCCGTCGACCGGCCGCCATTACACTCGTATCGCTGTTATTGTGACCTCGGCGAGGCGGAATGGCAACGGACAAACATGGAATCGGAAGGGGGTGGGGACGTGCCAGTTTAGGCGGCTATATCGCCGTCACCAGAGGCCGCCTGAAGGGCTCACCGACACTCCAGATTGACAGGCGTACCGACGCTCCAGTCTGAAAGGCTGAACGACAGTAGGTGTGGGCAAGTATCCCGGCGCGCCGGGAGACGCCGCCCACGGATTCCGGAATCCCATCAATTCATTCGACCCTGAAAGGAGGGTCGCATAAGCGCGCCACGTCGTACACGCACCAAAGTACGACCCCTTCAGGGTCGAGTGGCTTGGTGGCGGCGCAATCCGGGGGCGGCGTCCGCTTCCGGCGGACTTGCCCCCGGCTACTTTCTGGTAGGCCTTCAGCCTGCAAACCCTAATACCGTGATGTTCACGGAGCCGAAGGGGGTCGGAACGTGCGAGAAGGCGGAGAAAATCAGAAGTTGTGGGCGGCGGGTTCGATTTTCTCATCGACCTGTTGCTGGCTGGATTCTTCACCGTCGTGGGTGAAGAGGAAGGCGTCGTCGTCGATTCGGGCGTGCAGATGCACCGGGCGCTTCCAGACCTTTTGGATTTCCCGGAGCGTGCCCACGGCGTACTTGATGTCCAAATCGGCGCCGATGTGCTTATGGGCCAGGTAGAGTTCGCCGCGGTTGCGGTAGTTGCCGTCCATCACGTAGATGTAGGGCTGGGCGTGGTTGGTCAGCATGAAGAGCAACTGGGCCTTGATCTGCTTGAAGTCGCGGTTGACCACCACCATGCGGCCCGTCGAGGGGTCCTGGCGGTAGTGATAGAGGTTTTGCTCGTCGACGAACTCCGGTGTCAGGAATTCGTCGAGGAAGGTCACGTCGTTGTAAAGGGTTCGTACCTCGAAGATCTTCTCCCTACCCGGCGAGCCACGCCCCACGATTCGCCCTGTCGGGGCGGTGCCTTTGCCCCAGTTTCGCTTTTTCGCCATGTCGTCACAGGCGTCGTACTCCGGGCCGTAGCGACCGGTATTCCATCGCCGCTCGATGTCCCGCAAGAGTTCGATGCCCAGCTTGTAGGGATTCAGCCGACCCGGCGAGGTGGCCAGCGTGCCGGAATGATGATCGCAATAGGCGATCAGTTCGTCAGCCTTGAGCACGTAATTGGTCATGATCGTGGAGTGCCAGTAGCTGGCCCATCCTTCGTTCATGATCTTCGTTTGGCCCTGCGGGGCGAAGTAGTAATCCTCCTGGCGGATGATCGATAGGATGTCGGCCTGCCAGTCTTCCAATGGCGCGTTTTGCAAAAGGAACAGCATCACGTCTTTGACCGGCTTGGGCGGGAAGTTCGACTTCGTGCGTTCTTTTTCCGCCGCCTGGGCGTCGCGTTCGCCGGCGAGCTTCTCCGGCGGATTGATATAGCGATCCATGTAGCCCTTGGCCGGATAGCGCACGACGTCGTTGTCCGGTTTGTCCTTACGCTCCGACCCGTACGTAGGGGGTGCGGTCCGTGCCTCGCGGCGCATGAAGACGGAATGGGGGTCGATCAGGCCGTCCATCGCGGTGCAGGTGTCGATAAACTTCTCGACGGTCTCCAACCCGTATCGCTCGACGTACCGCCTGATGCGTGTGCCGTGGTTGGCCATCTCGTCCATCATCCGGCGGTTGGTTTTGCTGAACCAGATGTTGTTCTTGAAGAAGTCGC
>JADFIX010000130.1:6635-8057 GCA_022566435.1 Planctomycetota bacterium | reverse complement strand
CTGCGGTGACGGCTCCGTCGAGGGGCCGGAGGAATGCGACGGAGGAAGCGGTTGCATGGCCTGTATGTGCGTTGGGGGATACGAACCAACGATTCCACCGTCCCCGAGCTGCCAGGTGTGCCCCGATAGCGATCTAGATAGTATTTGCAACGACCTCGATAACTGCCCGAACGACGCGAATCCGCTTCAGGCCGACGGCGATGGCGATGGGGTCGGCGACATTTGCGAGCCGTGCCCGGTAGAGGCCCAGGGACAATGTGACGTTATCGAGTGCCCTGTCGACGTAGGATGTACCTTGACGACGCCCGACGGAGGGTTATCGTTTTTTGTACCTCCGCAATCTCTTCCAAACGACACCACGATCTCCGTCACCCAAACGGAAATGACGCTACCCAACGCGCCACCGGTCGATGTCAAAATACTCCCTGAGATGGGGATGGGACTGGGGAACGTGGTCGTCGAGTACGATTTCAAGCCGGACGGATTGACCTTTGACCCACCGGCCATCCTTACGATTGTCGTAGATGTGACACTGGTGACCGCGTCTAAGAGGGATAAGCTCTACATCTACGTATTCGATCCCGACTTGAAGGTGTATATCTCTGCCGAAACCGAACCATGCCCCGTTGACGAGGACCCGCCCCTCACGTTCACATTAACCTGCGAAATAGAGGTGAGCCATTTCTCGCTCTTCGCAGTGATCGCGCCGGCAGACACGGACGATGATGGTGTACCCGATCTTTTCCCACCGGAGTCGGACAACTGTCGTTTCGTATTCAATCCTGGTCAGGAAGACGGGGACGGCGATGGTGTCGGTGATGTTTGTGACAACTGCCCGGCGGTTTTCAATCCCGGCCAGGAAGACACGGATGCCAATGGGATTGGTGACGCCTGCCCGCTCGAATCACCGGTGTTGACGGCGACGCCGCAAGCATGCGATGAACCAATCATCATTCGCAGGAATCGCTATCTCGCGGTCGATCCCCGAGGTGCGACAGGGATCAACTTCGGCCAGGATTTCGATATCAAGCTGACGCTCACCAATACACTGGTCGCCAGCGTCACGGCGATCGGTTCATCATGGTGGGCGAATGACCCGGATACGGAGTGCATCTCCGTAGTCGGGCCGTCGCAGCCGGCCACCGCGCCGAACTGGGACGCCTGTCCGACGCTTTATTTGACAGGCTGTCCGGTTATCCCAACGTCCCTCTACGACATCGTTGCAGTGGAAGCGGGCGGAATCGATTCCTCACCGCCAACGGTCGGGGAAACTCAATTGAAGCCGGGCGTCAAGTG
Organism: Planctomycetota bacterium; assembly: GCA_022566435.1. Classification (GTDB taxonomy): domain Bacteria; phylum Planctomycetota; class Phycisphaerae; order UBA1845; family UBA1845; genus JADFIX01. Next base: position 6,761 of record JADFIX010000130.1, on the reverse strand, counting down.
GTTTGGCGACGCGGTTGGGATCTTCTGTGGTGTTGATTGGGAGCCGCCCAACGGTACGACGAACATCGACGACACAGTGGCGGCCATCAAGACGTTTCAAAACCCGAACGCAATCAATGCGACGCA
>JADFIX010000130.1:0-6625 GCA_022566435.1 Planctomycetota bacterium | reverse complement strand
CGATCACGGACATTCACCCTCTCTTGAGCGGCGTGCAGATCAACAGGTTCGTGAATTTCGACGATGTGTTCGCGTTTGTGCAGGCCTTTACGGGCATCGAGTATCCCGGTTCGGAAATAGGACAGTGCGAGGATCCCTAGAATCGCGAACGTTACCGGTTGGCGAATGGGGTGTCGATACGAACGCCGATGGCACGACGACCGCGACAGACGACATGGCGAATCGACGACGTTTGTCCGGAGTACGCGGACGTACCGACAACGCCGACCCGAATTGCTAGTCGCGAAGCGGAAATTGCCGTGAATTATGGGGATTCCAGCTTTTCCGTTAGCGAGTGTGGGGGACGGGTTAAACATTGGGCATGGAAACGCCCGAGACTCCGTCCCTCACCTGGCGCGGTGGGAAATATTTACCAGCCAAGCACGTCGCCGGTTCTTCGCGTACGGCGTCGGTAAACTGCACGAACACGTCGCAACCGGGTCGCACCGAGACCGGCGGCCTTGGCGTCCTGCGCTTGGCCCGCTACGTTCGTTTGGCCTTGTTAGCCACGGCACACGTCCTTTCGCGGGAGGATCGCTTCGGGACGGATGCTGAAATGACCCGACGCGATACAGACCTCCATCGTGCGAAACACAGGTGTGTGGGCCAGGGCGTGGCATTGCTCGCACAGAAACACGAAGCGATCCGGTTGCATGGGCTCCACGTGGTGGATCGTCAGGTTCTGCTCGGAGCCGCAGACCAGACAGGGGGTCAGGTCCACTTCGCCCCGTTTGACAAGCATGTAAGACTGGACGCGGATGCGGTGGCGGACCTTGCCGCGGGGGGCTGCGCTTTCTCCTTGTTGTTCCGGATGGACGGGACTTGCGGTACGATCAACGGTAACCATGTCGGCACCTCCCTGTGGTGTCGCTTGGCCAGAGCCGGGTTGGTGTTCGTAGCACCTTCTCGGCTCGCCTTGCGCGCTAGGCGGAGTCACCGTGTGAGTTGATCAGCACATGCCGCCGCGCCGCGAGGACGCATGGGAAAGGCTCACGATGACTCCGCAATCTCGTGTTGTTCGGAAACGAATGGCATGGCATGCGCCGATCAATTCTATGAAGAGTATGCACTACGGCCGATCGGTTGTCAAGAAAAAAATGAGATAAAGTTCGGCCACTGTTAGGCCGGTGCCCGGCCACCACTTTTGCGTCAGCACGATGACACATCGCGGGATATTTGGATGACACACAAGCACAAAAGACATGGCGGCGCTGCGCTTGACCATGGCACCCGCGCATCCGGCCCGTCTTACCCGCGCGGCCGGGATTCACATCTGTGTAGTGCGCGGCTTCGCCCGCTCGGTCGGCCCACCTCGTGGGCACCGTTCAAAACCGGCACTATGCCTTGTCCGCCGCCGCCAGCGACTTTCCGACGTACTCCGCCAGATTCGGATCGGGAGTATAACCCTTATCGCTGGCGATGTCGGGCTCAGCTTTGTACATTCGCCGCAGGGATTCTTCGATCTCCTTGTTCCCGCCGGTGAACTCGTCGATGAGGCCTTGGTAGCGCTTGGCCAGTCGCTGCATGGTTTCGCTCGCGGGGTCCGTGCCCTTGGCCATTTCGTTGCGGATTTGCTCGAGGAGCTGCTTCCACTCCCCTTCCACCTCGCGCATCCGGTCCTCCCCGACGACCTGCCGCCGCTGCTCGAGTTCGCGGAGCTGCTGGGGCGTGTAATACTTCTCGAATCGCTCGACCATTTCAATCTCCTTTATGGCTGTTACAAACTCGTCGACGGACACCTGCTCGGCCGCCCGTAGGCGTTTCGCGATGGCCTCCAGCCGAGTGCAAAGCCGCCGCTGCAGCTGAATCTGCTCCTCGAGCCGCGCAATGTGGAGCTGGATCACCTGCTGCGGGGCGTAGTCGGACCGGCTCAACAGGTCGCGGATCTCGGCAAGCGAAAACCCCAACTGACGGCATGACTTAATTTGCTGCAAGCGAACGATGTCATCGGCGCTGTATAGCCGGTGGCCCGACCCGCTGCGCTGTGACGGCGAGAGTAGGCCGATTTCGTCGTAATAGTGCAGCGTGCGTACCGATACGCCGGTCCGCGTCGCCAGTTCACCGACTTTCCACAGATTGTCCTGCATGGTCTTGCTCCGCTCCTTCAAACGATCGATCCTCAAGTACAGCGTACAACATCACGTAGCGTGAGGATCAAGTGGAATTCTTGGAAAAATCAAAAAATTCGGACGGGAGCCCGTCCGCACCGTCCCACGCCTTACGCTCCGCGAAGAATCCGCACTCACCGGACAAGAAAAACGAAGACCGGGGTATCAAGCTCCCTAATCTGTATTACGTCGCCCGCCAGGTCACGAACTCGTCGCATTGCCTCCGTGTCGCCCAACGCGCTTGCCACGGCCATGCGTCTGTCATAGTGGTTGATCGTGCCGCGTATCCGCCCGCCCTTCGATGCGTGCGGACGACTCGAACGGCATATCGAATGCCTCTTCTCTAGCGGTGCCGTTCAGCGGAATTACAAGATCGAGTGCACATCGACCAACCGGCGCGTAACCTCCGATAAAAGACCTGCTTGTTTGGTATACGCCAAACACACAAAGCCTGGTAAAGCTACACTGTATTGCACGTGTAGAGTATGTAAGATTAACGGAAGAAAAGAGGCTCAAATATCAAGTTCTTGCTTGAAACAGGGTGCAGTAAAGGTTAGATTCGTACTCGTACAGGGTGTTTGCGGAAACACGCATTTCCCCGGGAGGGTTCGGCCTGAAGCAACAAGGCGCGGCCTGCGGGAAATACGTACGGTGTCTCCCGATTTGTTGCTACAGCCTCTCAACTTGGAGGATGTTCCATGTTTAGTTACAGGAAGCGCCAACTACGTGTCGCGGTTTTCGTTGTGGGCTCGATAGGTCTTGCGTGCTCGGCTTACGCCCAGACTCAGAGTATATTTGGTGTCCCGCCGGAAAGGACTCAACTCGAGTGTATCTGTGTTGAGGAGATTGGGGGCGCCAAGGAGTGTGCCTTGGATGTCGGTTTCTGTTTCGAATTCGACTCTAACTGCACCGCCTCACATGACGCCCACTGCCCGAACGGGCTCTGCCTAACGGCAGCGAGCACGGGGTGTCCGACGAATCTGTGCCTTTCGCAATCCACAGACTGCGACCGTAACTGCCCAACACCAACCTCGATCGGGAATATCGTTCCCTGCCCGGAGATACCAGAGATGTTCACAACCCCGACAGTTTCCGAGTGGAGCCTGATCATCATGACGGTGCTGGCATTCACCACCGGGACCATTCTGTTCGGTCGCCGGCGCCGTGGTGCGGCGTGAGCCGATTACGTATTGTCGATTTCAGACGACCGTATTGGCCGATGCCCAACATTCTCCACCATTGCGTCCGGGATCATCGGCACACGCCGTGAAAACTCAGACGAACGAAGCCGCCCCGCGCTGCCGTCTGAGAAGTCTCGTGCCTAGGCTCGTTTTCGCATCGTCGTGAACTTGATCGTGATCCCGGCGAGTATGAGCAGGAGGAGCGTAGCCACGCCCCACTGGGAAACGGCGGGCATGTCAGACGGCGGAAGCGGTACAATCGATGGACAGGCGTTAAAAAACGTCGGTTGGTTCGGGATGCAGCTCGTGCCGTCGCCTTGGTAGTAGCGGTCGGTTGCCGGAAATATCTGTAAATCCTGGCAAGCTGATTCATCAAAAACGCCTACACATTCACCACCCACGTCGCCGAAACAACATGCACCGCCTCCTCCTGCGAAACACACGGTACAGTCCGAGCCGACGCCGCGATAGTCGGGATTGACTTGGAAACCGGCACACTGGGCTTCGGTCACAAGCACGCAGAAATCCCCGTATCCACGGTCATGTGAGAGGTCAACACAGCACGCCCCCGTGGCTTGAGCCATCGTGGCCGATGCAAGCGAAAGACAACCTGCAACTGTGCATGACGCGATGAAATGGGTTGAATGCATAGCTTTCCCTTTTTAGACACCCCCTCCTAACGCCTCCTAACGCCATGCCGTCTCTCAAATCCCGCATGGCGACGCTTCGCTTGACTATGGCACCCATCCATCCATTTGATGTCGCTCGTCGCGTCCCCCCCTACCAGCTGTAGTGTACGGTATAGCGAATCGTCACTTCACCGTCCTTTTCAATCGTGACGGGAAAGTAGATCGTACGCGAATCGATCTTCTCAAAGTCGTGCGATTTCTCGGTGATCTTCCAGTTGGTCCAACGGTAGAGGCTTTCCTTGACGATCACTTTGACCGCCTCTTCCTTATGATTGCGGAGCTTGATCTCGATCGTCTCGTCGATCCAATCGCGGCGGTTGTCAGCCTTGAAGTCGATCTGCCGACGCTCCCCCACCACGTCGAACGCACTGCCCAGTTTGATGAGCACCTCTTCATCCTTGGCCGTGTGATCGATGACGTCCTCCCCGATGAACTCGAGCGAGCCGTCGGCCGTGTCCAACTTGCTGACGCGAATCCGACCCGCCGGCAAAGGCATCCCCATCCCGACTTCTTTCTCATTCTTGAATCGAAGGTAGACGTCCACTTTCTTGTTGCTTTGCACACCGAAATTACGATCCATCATCGGGCTGCCGTACATCGGCATGCGATACCCCTGGCCGTAGTAGACCATGACCTTCTCGCAAGGGACACCGTGTGCGGCCGGAAAAAGCTCGATCTGCTTGGTCGAGTTGTCGGGCAAAGTGGTGGGCCGGCCAAGCGTATAAAGATGGAACTCGAAAAACGACTTCTCCTCGAACCCCGCCACGCCGACGGCCTCGGCCATGGCGAATGTTTTCGTCCGCATCCGCCGGCTGCGTATTTGCGCCTGCGGCGCCCGATGTACGTCACCGGCCATCAGCTTCAGTTTGGCATCGGGATAGGTCGCGCCGGACTGATTGACGATGCTGACCCACGCCCCGAAGTCGAGCACGCCGCTGTTGGCGTCCTCGCCTTCCGCAAAGACAATGTTGTAATCCGCCCACCAGGTAATGGCCTTTGTTTCATACGCCACGCGTACGCGATGATCGCCCGGCGTGCCGGTGGCCACATCCCACACGAGCGTTGGCTTGGTGACCAGCCCACCGGGTAACGTGGGAAACGACACCGAGGAATACCCGTTGAGCACGGAGATCTTATCGTCCGCTCCCTTGAGAATCAGTCCGCCTTTTGTGCTCAAAAGCGTGGCCGTAATCGTCTTCGCAACGTCACCCTGTACTTGAACAACCGTAATCTCCTGATCGAGGAACCGCTCCATGAGCTTTTCCGCGCTCACCAGATCGAATTCGTAGCTTTGCTCGACGACGCTCGTGCCGCCGGGATCGGTCAACGACGAAAACGACACCGTGGTCGGATCGATCTGCGACGCGACATCCGTAAACCGAATAATGCTTCGCTCCCCGCCAAGCGTGACATCCCGCTCTTGCTTGATGATCGCGTAGCCGGGGATCATCTGCCGATACTGCGCGGCGCCCCACGCCGATGTCATCCCCGGCTGATAGATCTCCGCCGGTACCGCGCCCGGCTGCGCGGTGGAGTAAATCGTCAAGGCGGTTGAATCCTCGGCCGTTGCCAACCGCGACACACCGATGGCGACCAGAGCAAACGCAACAAACGAAAACCAACATATAGAACGGCGGTTGTGGCCTATCATGTGCTTTCCTCTCGAAATTACTCGCGCCAATCGATCGATTTCAAACAGCGACACGCGTCCAAGCCGGTATCTTTGACACCGGAAGCCGCAAAAGGTTCCGGCGAATCGAAAATCGCACCGACCATTCGCTCGGCTCCATACTATGTTCTTTCGATGCGTTCCCGACCTTGCATGTAGGGCCGCAACACCTCGGGAATCGTCACCGAACCGTCCTCGTTCTGAAATAGCTCCAAGATGGGAATCAGAACGCGGGGCGAGGCGATGACCGTATTGTTGAGCGTGTGGCAATAGTGCACCTTCTTGGCACCGTCACGGTAGCGTAACTTCAGCCGCCGGGCCTGGAACTCGTAGAACCGCGACGCGGAATGGGTCTCGCCGTACCCGTTCCGCGAGGGCATCCAGGTTTCGATATCGAATTTCTGCACCTGCCCCATGCCGAGGTCGCCGGTGCAGACATTCACCACACGATACGGCAAACCGAGCGCCTGCATGACGTCCTCGGCGTTTTGCAGGATTTCTTGATGAAACCGCTTACTCTCCTCGACGTCATTTCGACAGACGATGACCTGCTCGACCTTGTCGAACACATGGATGCGATAGAGCCCGCAGGTGTCCTTGCCCCCCGCCCCCGCCTCGCGGCGAAAGCAAGGGCTGGTCGCGCAGAGTTTGATCGGCAGGTCGGCCTCCGCGAGAATCTCGTCGCAGTGATACGCGGTGAGCGGCACCTCGGCCGTCCCCACAAGCGACTTCTCGTCCCGCTCGCACAAATACGCCTGATCGCGGCCGGTCGGGAAGTAGCCCGTACCGTACATCACCTCTTCCTTGACCAGCACGGGGACGACCATCGGCACGAAGCCGCGCTTGATTATCATGTCTTGGGCGAATCGCAGTACGGCCTGGTGCATGAGCGCCCCATCGCCCCGCAGAACGTAATTCCGCGCACCGGCCAGTTTCACA
>JADFIX010000129.1 GCA_022566435.1 Planctomycetota bacterium | reverse complement strand
TTGGTTTGACCCAAGCCGACAACCGAGCGCCGTAGAGCCATTGAAGAAGGGACGACCGAAGCCGCCCCTTCTTGAGAATTAATCATTATTGAAGCTACGCCCTCCGGCGCATCATTGCGAACTTTATCGTCAGCCTGCTGAACCTTCGTACCTGACTAACCACGCAAGTTTCCTCGCGATCTCGCGGATCACAACATATGCCGCACGGTCAAACGCGATTGTCTTCCGATTTTCGGGATAACGGATTCTGTCAGACATCGCCCTAAGTACTAGCCGCAGGTTGGGCGGCGTCGAAAGCCGAACTTTGAGGCGATGCCTATCAGCAGTGCCAGTACGAGAATCATCATTCCCCACGCGGATGCTGCGGGCACACCCTCGCAGGCGTCGTCGGTTCCGTTACCGTCACTGTCACCGCCGCAGGACCTGCCCGCGCTAAAGTCGCCACCTTCGGAGGCGCAGTCCGATTGGGTCGTTATTTCGCAGCTTCCGTCGGAAAAACAGCATTGACCGGTCACCGGGCCCGCAGGACACGTGCAATTGAATTGACACTGCTCGGGGCATGCGACGTCGTCAGTGCCGTCGCACTCTTCGAAGGGTTGATTCACCACGTTATCGCCGCATACCGGCGGCGGCTCACACGGCGGATCAATCGTGGAACAGGTTGACCCATCGCCACCGTAGCGTCGGCTCGTCCCCTCACAAACCGCCTGTGTTTCATCTTCCGTGCAAATGCCGGTCGCATCATCGCAGCACGCGCCCGTGAATTCCGGCGGTTCGCAGGGCGGATCAATCGTGTCGCAGTCCGAGCCATCGCCGCCGTAGCGGAGGCCTGGAACTTGGCATTCGTTCTCGGTGGTGATGGTGCAAACTCCCTCTGCAACATTGCAGCAGGCACCCGTTGGCGCCGGTAACACCGGTGCCGTCGCCGCTTTGTCGATCCTGAGCTTCCAGTCCTTGATGAATTCTTCCTTGCTGTCATCTATGACTGCCGTGTTGAGTCTGCTGGTGATGTAATGCAGCCGAGCGATATCCGGTTTCTGATTCTCTTGGGTCGGAGGTTGAGGCTGGAAGTCGAATCGCTGTTTCAGGTAGTACGGCGGAATCGACTGAGAGTATAGCGTCGCGCGGACGGTTAAGGGACTCTGGGCTTGCTGCTGGGTCAACTGAATCTCGTACTTCACTGTGTCGGCCCCAGTAACCCCGCCGACTTTGCCGCAGGACTCATCGCATGTTGGTGGCTGCCCTGGCATGAATCCGTACTCGGGGTCCTGGATAGCCCCCGGCCCAGGCTTGGTATCCATGGCGAATTGGCCGTTGCAACACCAGCCGGCGGGCAGCAGTCGATTGTCCTTTATCTCGAAAAAGCGCTCTAGGAAGCTGGTGGTGAACTGAGGGCCGGTGCCGGGGTCGTTATTCTGTTGCAGCTCCTCGTAGATCTGCACCTGGTCTTCGTCCGTGATAGTCTGATGGTGGGCCTGGTAGCATTGACCATTGGCCGCGTCGGGACATCCCAGGACTTCATCGAAGAATTCGGTTACCAGCGGAACGTTGGTCGTCCCCTCCACGATCACCCCCAGCTCGTTCGTGCGGCCTGAGGCCCATATGGGAACGGGACCGCCCGGCGTGTCTTCCAGCACCTGGAATTCAATAAACGCTCTGCGAAAGCCCACACCGCTCGGGAATTTGTGGCCCGTGATATTGGTGATCTTTACCTCGGCCGTCAGGACGTCATTCGAAATCGTCGGTGTGCCGACGATCTCGACGAGGGCCGTTGTTTCTCGAGCTTGCTTGAGAACCGCTTCACGTGCGGTGAAGAGTGCCGGTCGTGCGGCCGAGTTCTGGTCGTCGATCTGGCGAAGACCAAGGATTAGGGGAAATTGCTGGGCGATTTCATTGAAAAACACGTTGAGACCGTACAAGAGGTGTCGGCCATAGTCGTCCCGCGGCGTCAAGGTGATTTCGCTGTCCGGCAGCCGCCTGGGGTTATTCGGGAACGTATTGTCTTCGATGTTGGCAATCTTGAATGTGAGATTGTTGTCGTGAAAAGTCTTCGGCATGTGGCAGTCAATGCAAGAGAAACCCTCGGAGCCGGTAAAGTCGCTGTTCACCCATTCCAGATAGGTCGTTTGCTCGTACCCGAAATAGAGTTTACAGGTACCGTCTGTGTTACAAGGATCGTTCTCGGACTTCCCCTCGCAGGCCTGCACTTCGTCCATCGTTTTATCGGGTTCCGCGGTCACTGTGCTCGTGGTGCACTTCAGAGCGACACCGGCCGTCGAATCAAGCACCGGCAGATTGATGGCGTGACAACTGCCGCAAAGGGCCGAGTCTGTGATTTGCCCGTCTCCGAGTTGTGGCCGGATGCCGAGGGCCCGCCCCATCGGGGCGTTCGCAATGGTGTCGTCAGGGTACGGGCCGTAGACTTCGTGAGCGGCCTCCGGATCCACGTTGAAGTTGCCGCTGAACACCGAGGGCGGCGCCCCGGGATCAGCCAAGCCTGTATTGCTGATGCTATGGCACACTTTGCAGGACACGCCGTCCCGGCCAAGCCCGCCGTATTTGGCTGCTACCAGAGCGTCAAAACTGTTGGGATCCTTGCCTGGCCACGCATTCATGTAGTCACGCGTAAATTTTTCCGTGGTTTCGAAGCTCGGAACCTCAAGAGGCCAGAGCTCGGGATTGAGCAAATCGCGGCATATTTCTTGTCCGGGCTCCGTCGTGGGGTTATCGAGGGCCAACTGTCGCTGTCCCATGACTCCGTGACAGTGCAGGCAGAGGTTCTCGATGCAGTCTTTGGAGTTGAAGAATTTCGTGGTCTCGCCCTCGAGCTGGGAAAAGAAGATCGGGTCGCGTCCGGCCATCCCCATGGGCGACGCCGACCATTCCGCGAACGGCGAGAGATTGATCTGTTTCATTTCGGGCGGATCTGCGTTCCCAACTGCCTCGCAAAGCACCATGTTGGGGAGCTCCTGATTCAGGGAAAGCAGGGCCGTGGCGTCGTGGCAGCCGGAGCACTGATCGGAGGTGAGGAACATTTCTCGATTCTGCGAGCCGCTCATCATCTGTCCTGCCACCGGCACGACCGGTGAGGTTACGATATGGTCGTAAGTGGCCGCCGGAAATCGAAGACCTGGCGTCTGAAGTGTGCCAAACGCCTCGGCGGGGGCCACGCCCGAAAGGCCGTACTGAGGAAACAGATCGACGAACGTCTGAAAGAGAGGGTCGAGTTCAGTGAGCGGTCTTGGATATTCGTTATTGCCGGCGTCCGAGCCTCCGAGGGCGTCGTGGGTGCCCGACGAAGGACACAGCGGTGGCGCAGGAGGCACCTGCGAGTAGCGCGTTCCTCTGCCCAGTATGTTGCTCAGGTCTGCATATGTCGAGTCGCTGACGGCCGATGCATGACAGTTCAGGCACCCCGTGCGTCCGAACTGATACAGCGGCGGCACGATCGAGCCTTCTTTCTTCAGCGTGCCATCGGGATGGAACGTCGCTTCGCCTGTCGGGAAATGTAATGGTTCCATGTTTGCTGAATCGTGGTCGATCAAGGCCTGGAGGTCGTCGAAGAAGTCATCGGCTGTTACGGCAGAGCTGCCAAGGATTGGAGGATTGCCGTATCGCTCCCCTTTGAGATAGAGCCAGAACCAGCCGTCGTGCGAACCGTCGCTTCCCATGCCTCGTGCATCGTTCCCCCGGATCATGACCGTCCAGGCCGAGGGAAGGTCGTTGTAGCATTCATCCTTTAGCCACAACTTCTGATCAGTGGGGTCCACAACATAGCTGGTGGGGGGGTGCATTTCCTTGATGAGCATCGACCCGGGCGGGAAGGTCACGCATAGTGATCCGTCAGGACACTCGGACTGCCGCCGACACTCGGCTCCCGGCACCCCGTTCGTGTTGATGCACCGGCCGTGCCGCAAACAGCTATCTTCCGGACAGTCAGCGTCCGTAGTACAAGAATTGGGACAGTCTGCATCTGAAGTACAAGCTTGGCCGCCCGGTAAGCATCGGGTCGCGACGCACGTTGGCACGATAGAACAAGTGCCCGCGTTGCAAACATTACTTGGACAGTCGGCGCCTGTGGCACACACCGTGCCAGTATCGGAACAACTAGAGTTGCAAAGCCCGCCAACAATCCCGGGTGAGTAGTAGATCTTGCAGGGTAGGTGGGTGCCTTCGTTAACGAAGTCGGTCGTTCCCGGGTCACCACCGAGCGGACCCGTCAGCCGCCAGTTCAGGTCGTGCAGCCAGCCTAAGCTGACGTATTGGCGGTCGCGCAGGAACCGGGCCAGATTCACGATGTAGGCCTCGTTATCTCGAGGGACGGAGAAGGGAGCGCACGTGCCGCCGAGGCAATTCGCGTCGGAGAGGCAAACCATTCCGGGGTTGCTACCGCCTACGCAGATTCGTGAAATGGGATTCGGGGGTGGAATCACATGCGGCGGCGTGGGGAAGCCATGGAAGGCATAGCAGAGATCCTGCAAGTTGCCGAATGGCGACGGAAACTGCAGAAACGGGCCGGAGCCGACAGCGCAGCATTGCTCCGCGCAGGTTCCACTCGTAGATATGCCGCCGGCCGCCAAACAATCGCAGGGATTCAGATCGCTGCAAGACGGGACACCTCCGTCCGATTGGCAGCAGGCTTGTGTCGTATTGCAACTGCCGCCGATGGAGTACGTTGGCCGGTCGGCCAACGCGCTCAATTGCGCGCACTGCGAGGGAATGACGTCCGTACACGTAGACTCCGGCTGGCAACATGCGGCTAATTGCTGGGCAGACGCGATGGCCGCCGGTTGCAGTACCAACACCGACACAAGGACAAGAGTACGCGGGGAAACGCCTATCTTGTCATCCCTCGTTACGAGAAAGCCGCGGTCGAAAAGGCGCACGGACCTTCGGAAACAGGTGCGTAGAATGCTAGATGGGGTCATCGTTCCTCCTCCAAGGCTGCCATGGCCTAAGCACTACTCAGGTCCAAGACCAATTGCAAAACGCCAGAATTGTCAACGGGCGTTAAGAGGGAACGGCTTGACCGTGGGACCCATCCCCTCCCAGGGAAAGTGTCCAACGACGTTTCAGACCCTCCGTGTACCAAGCGGCCCGACAACACCGGTACTCCGATAAATCACTCATATCAAGATAGCCGCTTGATTGCAATGATAATCCAATATTTTCGTTCGATATCGAGTCGATTCTGCCCATATCGAACGGGCGTGCCTTACACTGGGACGACAGTTTCCGCTTTCGCGTAACAATATCGGTCATCCCGGCGGGCGATTGCCCGTGGGATTCGATGCCGGCAGTTGAGGGTGCGGCGGAAAGGATGAGCAGGACCATCATGATCACGTCCCGTACGCTTACTGTCAGTAGTGGGCTAGGCGACACGCGTGCCTTCGCCGCATGCTGCGCGATCGCCGCACGGATGACAGGGTGTAACGTCGTGGCCGCAGACGCAAGTTCCGGAGAGACCGCCCGGGCACGGCAGGTTGCGATGCCCACTCCTATCTCCATTTCATTGATGTTTCAGCCGGGATCTTCGACATAGTTTTGACTAGTCCATCCTTTGTCACTAAACCGGCGACCGAGAGGCGGTTGTTGAAAAATAGCCACTAGCACCCCCAGCCCGCCGGGGGTGAAAAGAGAGGTTTCATGGCCCGCAGGCGTAAGACCAACAAACCAACACCTGCCCCGAAAGAACCCGTGGCGAGGCGAAGCGTTGGGCAAGCGAATTCCGGTGTGGCAGGCGTTGCCGTGGGTGATGACCGCGCCGCGGTGTTCCTTGGTCCCGCCGTGATGGCCCTAACTTCTCTCGGGATGATCTGGTGGACATGGATGACGTGGCCTGATGTGCTCGTTGACTTCGGGCGCGAAATCTACGTCCCATGGCGGCTCGCGGAGGGGGAAACGCTTTATACGGATCTAGCGTATTACTTGGGCCCGCTGTCGCCTTATCTCAACTCGGTTTGGTTTCGGCTATTCGGCGAAAAACTCCTCGTCCTGGTAATCGGAAACCTACTTGTCTGGACCGCGATTCTGGTCATGGTCTACCGGCTGCTACGGGACGTGGCCGACCGTTTTGCAGCGACCGTCGCCTGTCTCGTATTCATCCTGCTCTTTTCGTTCAGCCAGTACGTGCCGATCAGCAACTACAATTTCGTGTGTCCCTACTCGCACGAGACGACACACGGTCTGGCGCTGTCACTTGCCGCATTGTTGTGCTGGTCGAACTTCGCGAAGACCGGTCATTTGCGACACGTGAGCGCCGGCGGGTTCTTGTGGGGCGTGTCCTTTCTTACTCGCGTAGAACCATTTGTGGCCACGGGCGCGGCGATCACCGTCGGTTTGGCCGCCCAATTCGTGTTGGTGAAGCCTGCGACTCGCCGTCTGGTGACGATCATTCTTGTCTTGGCGGCGTCAGCCGTCGTGCCGGTCTTGCTGTCCATCGCGGCGCTTAGTGCGGCCATGCCGGTGGGGGAGGCCGTCCGTGGAACATTCGGCTCTCTACTATCCGTCCTTTCGTCGAATGCGATGTCGCAGAAGTTCTATCTGGACGGCCTCGGTTTGACGAACCCCGGCGAGCGACTCGTGTCCATCGCGCGCTGGAGCGCCGGTTATCTCGGCGTCTTTGTTGTGGCCGTTGGCGCGTCGTTTTTTATCCGTAAAGGTATCGCCGTCGTCCGGTGGACGGTGGCCATATTGGTGTCGCTTGTCTTGGGCACGTTGGTTTGGCATTTCGTGTCGCCGGGTAGTAAGCCAATCTTGCTACCCGCGGTGTTTCGCCCGCTGCCGGTGTTGATCGCCGTGTTTGGTGTGGCGGCGACGATCCAACTATTGCGAATGCGGAAGGGCGCGGCTTCCTGTGGTTGTATTCTCTTTGTACTTCCCCTGATTACGTTTGCTGCGCTCATGCTGGGCAAGATGCTGCTGAATCCGCGTATCTTTCATTACGGCTTCACGTTGGCGATGCCCGCCACCCTGTTGGTTGTTGTGGCCCTTGTCGATTGGATGCCGCGGATGCTCGATCAACGAGGGGCATTCGGAGGGGGATTTCAGCTGACGGGGATCACCGTGATCGGCGTGGTGGTGGTGGCCCACTTGTGCATCGTCTCCAACAGTATGAACGCCAAGAAGAGTGAGGTCGGCTCGGGCGGTAATGTTTTTCGAGCGGATTGGCGGGGAGAGTTCGTGGGTTCGGCGTTGAAGTTGATTGAGGAGAAAATCAAACCGGACGAGACGCTCGCTGTCTTACCCGAAGGGGTCATTTTGAATTTTCTTTCGGGCCGAGAAAACCCTGTGCCTTACACCACCTACGGCTCGGTGGAAGTGATGATCTTCGGCGAGGACAAGATTCTGGCATCATTCGAGTCCGATCCGCCAGATTTCGTACTTCTCGTTCACCAGGACGGGTCCGAGTTCGGCCCCCGCTTTTTCGGCCGCGATTACGCAAGGAAAATCGGCACTTGGATCACGGCGGAGTATCGCAGTCTTCAACTCATCGGCGCACCACCGCTGCAAGACAATCACTTCGGTATATTGCTACTCGAGCGCAACGATCGCGATCATCCATGATGAGGCGTTCGGCGGCAGCCGTCTTGCGAATGGCGTTGTTAGAGCCCGCCCAAACCAAGCTGGACCGCGCCTCCGCGATGAGGGCACCTGGACGTATTGACACACGTATCGGGAAGGCGTAGTCGCTCAACAGGCTTGCCATCCTTTAGGTGCGAACGGACGATCTCTTCAACGTCCGAAAGCGTCACGAAGCCGTACCAGACGCCTTCGGGATAGACGACCATCGTGACCCCGTGTTCACACTGATCGAGGCAACCGCTCTTGTTGACCCGAACCGTGCCGCTCAATCCCGCTTGCTCCACCGCGGCCTTCACGGCTTCACGGATACTAGCGCCGTCCTTGTTGGCGCAACATCCTCGTGGATGACTCGCTTCGCGCTGATTCGTACAAACGAACACATGACGATCATACGGGGCCATGCGCGGCTCCTCTTACGGTTCTGCAAGAAAAAATTCCGATCAATCGGCGCCGGACCGACTGCCCGCAAAGACGACAACGCCTAGTGATATTGTA
>JADFIX010000128.1 GCA_022566435.1 Planctomycetota bacterium | reverse complement strand
GAGGGGGAGACCTCATCGTTGAACTGGCCGGCAACACGATCGAGAACGTGCAAGACTACAGCGCCGCCATCGGTGCTCTAAAAGTCGGTCAGCCGGCAGTGGTGGTCGTCCTGCGGAACGAGAAACGAGTCAAACTTACCATTACCCCAGGCTCACGCGAGTAACGGTCACGTATGTATTTCGCGTCCTCCTCCCGAGCCGTGGCCTTCAGGCCACGCGGATCTCCACCAAAAGCGACGTTCCCACGATCCGTGAGTCCGCGCGGGCTCCCGACAGGTCGGGATTCTCCCGGCGCGCCGGGACCCGCGGCTCGTTGCGTTTTCGCCGAGTGCCACTTCGTGGTTGACCAGACAGTCCCTTCGATCTAAAGTAAGAGCGTATCGCAGGTCCGTTCATCGACTCTTGAGGTCTATTCCAGATGGCCAGTTCTTATCATCGCCTGACCAATACTCGCCGTGGGCTTCGAATCGCTACCCTCTTCGCCATGGTCATGGGCCTGGGAATCGTGGCCTGCCCCCTGATCCCGGGTGTCCTCGACGTCGACAGCCGCCCCGGAACGACGATGGTGTTGCTGATGGGCGGGATGGCCATCTTTTTCCTGGGTGCCATGGTTGCCGGCATCAGTGAGTTGCTCGTCAAGATCGAGGGCAACTCGCACCGCATTCACGAGTTGTTCATCGATCTCACCTCCGCCCAGAACAAGCAAAACGAATTGCTGGAGACCATCTGCGGCAACAGTCAGCTTTCGGACGGCGTGAAATCCATTACCCACCGCGACATGGAACGCGATGCCCTGCGCAAGGCCATCCGCGAAGACATCCTCAAGGAAGATTGGGAGGCGGCCTACAGCTTGATCGAGGACATGGAGAACCGTTTCGGTTACCGGCTCGAGGCCTACAATTATCGCAAGGAAGTCGATGAGTTTCGGGCGACGGTGATTGAGGACAAAGTGCAGACTTCATTGAAGCACGCCCGGCTGCTGCTGCGGGAACGAAGATGGGACAACGTTCAGGCTGAGACCGAGCGCTTGCTGCGGCTGGCGCCGAAGGACCGGCGCGTTTCTGAAGTCATCACGGAACTGGCGAGTCGTAAGAAGGAGTTCAAGGAGCTCCTGCTCACGCAGTGGCAGGACGCGGTGGAAAAGAAAGATCTCGATCGGGCCATCGAACTATTGAAGGAGTTGGATCCCTACTTGACGCGCGAAGAAGCGTCGCAACTCGAGGATTCGGCCCGCGGCGTGTTCAAAGCCAAGCTCCTCGATCTGGGCGTCCAGTTCCGCAGCGCCGTCACGGATAAACGCTGGGAAGACGCCATCGCCGTCGGCGAGCAAATCCGCACCGAGTTCCCCAACACCAAGATGGCCCAGGAAGTCACCGAGTCCGCCGACGCCCTCCGCGCCAAAGCAACCTCCGCCGCACCGCAAGTGTGAGCGCGGATGAACCGCTTCCTTACGGTCGCGTCTCTGATTCATCAATCCGCAATCCGAATTCCGCAATCGACTACTTGTCTTCCTCGCTGACGCCCATGCCGCTGCGGTCGGGGTACGCGGGTCGGGCGGGCTTCTCGTATGGGTTGCGCTTGAGTTCGTCGAGCATGTGCGCGATGGCGGCATCCAGTTGCGGGTCGCCGCCGTCCGTCATCAGCGCAGGGTCGTCGATGACCTCGATGTCCGGGTCCACGCCGTGGCCTTCAACGCCCCACGTGCCGTCGAGTTCGTAGAACGCAAATGTCGGCGCGGTGATTCTGCCGCCGTCGATCAATTGCGGATTGCCGCTAATGCCGACCAGTCCGCCCCAGGTGCGCATGCCGATGATCGGGGCGAGCTTGCGGGTCTTGATCGCCTCGGCGAACCATTCACCGGGCGAGCCCTCCGTCCGTTGAGCCCAGCCACAAATCGCCCTCGTAGGTGAAGACCACTTTGTTTTCGTGCACGTCGGCGTAGCGCATCATGCGGCTTTGTGCCTGCGCCGCACACCCTGTTGCTATGACGGCGAAGACGATCGCCACCTGTCGTAAGATTCTCTGAATCACGCTCGATTCCTTTCCCTGTAGGGCTGATTCCGCCGCTCGACCGGTTGTCGAGGAACTGAGGCGGCAGTATTAACGTAGCGTCCGAGAACGGCAGCCACAAGGGACGACTCGCACGGCATGTCGGGCTCGCTGAGGATGGCGAACCGTCAGGGCCATGACGGACCTGGCGATAGGCATCCAAGGCTGAACGGCTACTGTCGTGTAGCTTTCAGGCTGCATCTCGGGGTGGCGTTAAAGCCCCCTAAGCTGTCGCGGACCGTGAACGGTCGTTTTGGTACGGCGCATTTGCCAGCGGGTCCCTCAGCGCGTACAACATGCCTTTTCACCCCCGGCGCACGGTGCCCTGCGGAATGCATTACGGCGCGAACGAGCGGCACGCACCATGCGGCGGGTGGCCCTCGGAATGCTACAAGATGGAGAGACATCATGAGTTCGTTGTTGGATCGCTTCTTGCGATACGTAAAAGTCGACACCCGTGCCGTCGAGGAGGCCGGAAAGTACCCCAGCTCCGACGGTCAGTTCGATCTCGGTAAGATTCTGAAAAAAGAGCTACAGGACCTGGGTTTATCCGACATTTCGGTTGACAAGTGGGGCATTGTCATGGGAACGATCCCCGGCACCGTCAATGGCGCGCCCACCATCGCCTGGTGTTCGCACATGGATACCTCGCCGGAGTTTACCGCCACCCACCTCAAGCCGCAGATCGTGAAAAACTACAACGGCAAGGATATCGTTCTTCCGGGCGACAAGTCGCGCGTGATTCGCGTCGACGAAACGCCGGGCATGGCCGATCTCAAAGGCAAGACGCTGATCACCACCGACGGCACGACGCTTCTCGGCGCCGACGACAAGGCCGGTATCGCGGTCATCATGACCGCCACCAACGAACTGATGTCCAACCGTCGAATCAAGCACGGTCCGATTCGCGTGC
This sequence comes from Planctomycetota bacterium, assembly GCA_022566435.1. Lineage (GTDB taxonomy): Bacteria > Planctomycetota > Phycisphaerae > UBA1845 > UBA1845 > JADFIX01. Next base: position 5,120 of record JADFIX010000128.1, on the reverse strand, counting down.
TCTTCACCTGTGACGAAGAGATCGGACACGGATGCGAAAAGCTGGACCTCAAGAATATCGACGCCCAAGTTGCATATACCTGCGACGGGGAGGGCGAGGGCGGCCTGGAGAACGAGACGTTCTCCGCCGATCTGGCGACTGTCACCATCACCGGCAAGAACATCCATCCCGGTTACGGCAAGGACGTAATGATCAACGCCATTCGTCTGGCCGGACAGTTCCTTTCGCGCATGCCGTGGCAGCGGTTGTCGCCGGAAAAGGAGTCGGGTCGGGACGGGTTTTTGCACCCGTACATCATCGAGGGCGGCGTGCCGGAGGTGAAGATTCGCATCCTGCTGCGCAGCTTCGTGACGGCCGACCTGAAGGACGAAGCCAAGATTCTGAGAAATGTGGCCGCCACGATTATGGCGGAGTTTCCCGGTGCCAAAGTGGATGTGAAGGTGCAGAAGCAATACCGCAACATGTTCGAATACTTGGCGAAAGAACCACGCGCGGTCAAGCTGGCAGGAAAGGCCATCCAGAACGCGGGCATGGAGCCCAAGTTTCAGTCGATCCGCGGCGGCACGGACGGTTCGCGTTTGAGCGAGATGGGGCTGCCGACACCGAACCTGTCGGTCGGCATGCACAACTTCCATTCGCCGCTGGAATTCGCCTGCCTCGACCAGATGGAAAACGCGGTCAAGGTTCTGGTCGAACTGGCGAAGCTGTGGGGCAAGGAAAAGAAGTAGCCAACGTTAAGCGCGAATACCGTCGCGTGGTCCGCGCGTTTGATTCGAGCGTATCGGATGCCCCCTGCGGCGGCCGTGTTACCCCGATTTCGAGTTCATGACTTAGTCCGGTCCGAGTTGCCAATTCGTAGTGTCGCAGGCAAGCGAGGATGCCGAATGAGTGAAGATCAGACACCGCCCGAGCAAAAGAGCCCCATAGGGGAAATCGTTCAGCCGTTCATCGACTTGGCGCGTGCGCCCCGCGCCTTGTGGGGCGTGAATTTGGCCTACGTCCTCGAAGGCATGGTCTACTTCGGCATGTTGGGCTATCTGGCGATTCACTTCTCCGATTTCATCTTCCAGGGCGTCGATCACTCCGATGAGTATTCGCATAACAGTGTCATGGTGCTTACGGCCGGTATCACCATTGCGATGTTCTTCCTCGGCTCAGTTGCCGACAAGCGCGGCATTCGATTTGCGCTGATCGCGGCCTTCGTGTTCATGCTGGTCGGGCGCGTCGTCATTTCCGGGGCGCCGAATGTATTTGGGCTGGACCCGGTTCGTCCCGGCGTTTTCGCCGGCGACAAGGTCACCCTGCATGTGACTGCGATCGACACTGAGGACGGGAACAAGACCATTACGGAGGCTACGGTTGTCGCCAACGACGAGGGCGGCGCCGACGCTGGCAGCCAGTTGGCAATCGACCTCGCTGCCGGCGAGGGAATCGCCCCGAGCAAAGATATCGAGTCCAGGCTTGTCAAACTGAGCAAGGCTACCGTCGTGGTGGGTAAGGACAGTTCCTGGCAGGTGCAATACGGAAGCAGCCCGATCACCGCTCGCCTGCTTGCCCGCTCGGCGAAAGACCAATGTGTTTGTGCGGGCGCCGTCATCTCGCTGAAGAACGCTTATGTCACTGCCCGAAAGAAAGAATCAAAAGGCGAAACCGACGACGACGAATCCGACGAAGGCGAAGACGAGTACGAATACTACATTCGGTGTCATTGGTCTGAACAATTTGGTGACGTTGATTCCCCGCGTTGCGTGGGTACTAGCGACGCCAAAATCCTCGAAGGCATCGATCGCCTCAAATCGGGCGACCCTGAAATAGCAGCCCAGCGAGCCTCTGAAATCCTCCGTTCGAATGATCGAGAGGCGTTGGAGGGCCGGGTTCTCGAACTCGTGCGATCGGCCGATCCCGAACGATGGACGGCAAGTGTTCTGGAGCTATTACAGGCGAATCCCGTGGATGGTGAGGCGGGGCGGAAGGCTGACAGCTGTGTGCGTTCTGTGGGCGACCACGAAGAGATGCAACGAGCCACGAAGCGTTGGTCGATTCCGTCTCCACCCGACGGCATGGCGTCGGCCAATACAGTAAGTATTGCTCAGCTTCGCGACATGGACGACGGTTCGGTCAACGTCATGCTGAGCGACGTCTACGTCTCATACGTTCGCAACGGAGCCTATTTCCTGCAAGCCAAGAGGGATGGCCCGGCAATCCTGGCGCGTGTCAGCCCGTTCTGGTCATCGCTGCATCTGGTGACAATTCTAGGGATACTATTCGTGGTGATCGGCTATGGTATGTATCAGCCGGCAGCCTATGCGGCTGTTCGGCAATTCACCACACCCAAGACGGCGGCGATGGGCTTCGCCATGCTCTATGCATTGATGAATCTCGGCGGGTGGCTTCCGAGCTTCGCCTTCATGCTGCGCGACAAGAATTGGCTTGGGATCGGCATCCCGGGCGTGTATTGGGTCTACACAGGCGTAACCCTGCTGGCCCTTTTCTTTACGATCGTCATCCTGTCGAGAAAGACGGTGGCGGCTGCCATCGCAAGGGCGAAGGCGGAAACGGCGGAGATCGAGCCGACCAAGGAGAAGGACAAGACCGCCGAGAAGACTCCGGAGAAAGAGGCGGCGGCTACGTCCTTGCAGGATGTGGCGCGCATGCCCCCGGCGCACATGTGGCTGCTGATGTTGGCGACTCTTGGCCTGGTCTACTGGAAAGCGAAGGCGCCGTGGGGCTTGTATTCATGCGCATTTCTCATCGTGGTGTGGCTGGTTCTTTGCGCGGTTCCGAAGACGGGACGCTGGTTGGCGGAACACCCACTGGCCGACGGCAAGTTCTTCTTCTTCATTTTCGCACTGATTCCCGTACAGACGTTGTTTGCCTACAACTGGCTCATTCTTCCTCAGTACATTTCGCGTTCATTTGAGGGCTGGATTGGCGAGTATTTTGAAATCGCGGCGAATGCAAACCCGCTTCTTATTTTTGTTGCCGTACCACTCATCGCTGCGACCACACAGAAGTCCAGAGTCTACAACATGATGATCTACGGTACGTTCATCATGGCCTTGCCGGCCTTCCTCTTGGTGATCGGGCCTTATGCATGGACGTTGTTCGGTTACTTGCTGATCATGACGATCGGCGAGGCCATGTGGCAGCCGCGATTTCTTCAGTATGCTGCCGAAATTGCGCCGGAAGGGCGAACCGGACAGTACATGGGCGTGGCGCAGCTTCCCTGGTTCCTGACCAAGATGCTGGTCCCTTTGCTCTATTCGGGATGGATGATGGACAAGTTCTGCCCGGCAGAGGGCGTCAAGAACACCGAGATGATGTGGCTGATCTTCGCATGTATCGCGATGGTCTCGAGCATTGTGCTCGTTATTGCCAAGCCGTGGGTCGGAAAGGACTTCAAGACCAAGGCGGACTGATATTAGGCAAGGTGTCGGCAAGGCCCACAGGGCACCGGAGCTGCGGCACCGCTGCCTTATCAGCGTAGTCTCGTTCGGCGTCCGCGCCCCAATCTCCGTCTCGGCCCCCGGCGAAAGCCGCCTCTTTCCCGATTTCTATCCGTGCGATAGGCTACGCGGCCTAAAAGCCGTGTGTCGGTCTTCGGCGCGAGACCGTGACGGGTGTCACGAAGTCAGAGGATAAGAGGAAACACGAATGGCTGATCCGCAAATTCAGACCAAGCTACCGGAAAACGCTTATCGCGAACTAAGGCCGGGCGAAGAATACGTCCCCATGGTTCCGCCGAACGTCACCGCCCCGGAAATTACCGTGCGGTCGATCGTCTTCGGCATCGCCATGAACATCCTGTTCGCCGTGGCCGCGACATACTTGGCCCTAAAAGTCGGGCAGGGCATTGAAACGGCGATCCCGATCTCGATCCTCGCAGTCGGTCTATCCGGATTCCTGCTGAAAGCCGTCGGTCGTCGAAGCTCGATTATCGAGAACATCAACATCCTGGCCATCAGTACGACGTCGGGGATGGTGGCCGGCGGTTGCGTATTCACCATGCCGGCGATCTATTTGCTCAAGATCAACGAGAAACTCGACCTGAGCGATACACAGGTTTTTCTGCACATTTTTCTCATTCCCTTTTTTGGTGCCATTTTCGGCGTCATCTTTCTCGTTCCCTTCCGCCGCTATTTCGTGAAGGAAATGCACGGCAAGCTGCCGTTTCCTGAAGCGACGGCAACGAACGAGATCCTGGTCACCGGGCAGACGGGCGGCAAGAACGCCTTCATTCTGATCTATTCGTTTATCATCGCGTCGATTTACACGATCATTACCCAGGCACTTCGACTCTTTTCGGAAGAATTCACGACCGGGGAAATGCACGTTTCCTGGAAGGGAAAGGCGCAGGCCGCTGCGGACGCCGCAGCACAAACCGGTGGAGAGGTTGCCGAAGTCGCCAAGCAGTCCATTACCACGCTGGCGTTTACCGGCGAGTTTTGGACGAACATGACCGAGAAGATCAAGGCCATCTTCTCCATGGGAACCGGTGCCGAGTTTCTCGGGTTGGGGTTCATCATCGGCGTGCGCTACGCCTCGATCATCATGGCGGGCTCTTTCCTCTCGTTCTTCGTGCTTGTTCCGTTGCTCGCACCGCTGGGGCTGGAGGCCCTCCAGGCGATCAACCCGGTTATTAAAGACACCACCGCAGGGGCGATCTTCAACAATATCCCAAAAAACATCGGTATCGGTTGCATCTTCGCCGCCGGGATTCTCTCCATCCTGAAGATGGGGAACGTCATCGTGACCGCCCTACGCGAGGCGTTGGGCAGTCTGTTCCGCAAGCACGAAGGACCGATCGAAGTCAATCGAACCGATGAGGATATCAGTTACCCGATAATGGGTCTGATCGGTATCGTGACCACCATCGCGATGGCGATTTACTTCCGCACATTCGTACTCGGCTCCATGGAAAACGCGACGTTTCTTACCTTGGTATCCGTGCTACTCGCTCTCACGGTTTCGTTCATCTTTATTACCGTGTCCGCTTGGGCGATTGCGACGATTTCCGTCACGCCGATCTCCGGCATGACCGTGACGACCATTATCATCACCGCGGTAGCCCTGATGGCTGCCGGACTTCAGAAAGGACCGGCCGGACATGGGTGGCGCGG
>JADFIX010000127.1:5714-8166 GCA_022566435.1 Planctomycetota bacterium | reverse complement strand
CGAGACGGCGTGCACCATCTTGCAGCAGTCCATGAAGGTGTTCCGCAAAATTGGCCGTCACGCCGACTACGTTGACGATGCGGTGAGTCTCGCAAGGAATCTTCAGGCGTTAGGCCAAATCGACGAAGCAAGAGAATGCTGTAATCTGGCAATTGAGACGCTTGAAAACCACAATCTGCCGATCGATGGCCAGTTGCTTCACCATCGCCTAGCTGCCCTCATGCTGGATTTGCATCACGAGAGAACTGAAGAATTCGTCGACAAAACGATCAATAGCGCGTCGAGGGCAATGAACCGGAGGCTGGAAGGATGCATGCTGCAGCTTCGGAGTCTAATCACAATACAGGCGGGGAACGGTGACGACGCTGTGGAACAGTGCAAAGACTCAATCGAAGCCTTTCAGTCAATTGGATTCGAGCTTGGGATTCGATCCGGTATGCGACTGCTGGACGCATTGAGAGCCGATTCTGCCGCTGACCTTGGCAATGTGTGAGCCAATGTCGACTTTGCGACCGAAATCTATCCACCGGTGACACACCTGACTACGGAGGGCGAGTTTGCTTCTCCACTGAGGGTAATAGCTATCTCTCGTGCCTCGAAGTCCTTGACTGCAAAGAGGCCGGTCGCGAGTTGGGTGGAGAATTTGAGGCTGCCAATCGGAAGACCATTTACGGTGTCAGCCTCCGACCAACTTGGGCGCTCTGGGCCATTCGTTGTTTCGCTTAACAGAGTGCGTTGACTTACGAACCACTGCTTGTGCGGCAGAAGACGTCATTCAGGAAGTTGCTCAGCGGTAACGGTGATCCGTTTCTTCGTCATCTTGTCACCCAGCCATCACAATGAACAGTACAGTACTGTGTCCGCAGCTGTTTTAGCCATGTGCTGGATGGAGTGATGGCGTGAGATCAAAGCTTTGTGGCACCCAGTGTTAACGCGGCGAAGCGCGAAGCTGGAGAAGTTGACAATACCCACGACATGTGCCGCCAGAGTTGCGCGCTGATGACTACGCATCCTCAGAGTTTTGCGCCATCAATAACTGCAAAGGTGATTGCGACGAAACGACTCAGACTCATCTTGCTTGTGCGCACAGCTAATTGACCCACGTATCGCACGACGTGACACGTGACCCCACCGAGATTTGTCGTTCACGTTTCTTCGTCCGTCTCATTGAAATCGAGCGTTCGTTGCCCATGCACTTCATCGAGCATATCACGAAAGTGCGAGGCAAGATCGTCGATGTTGCGTGCGACGGCATCAATCAGGCTCGTGCATCGGTGGTCGTTCGGTTCGAAGTTCGTCCCCGTGTACTTTTCCCGTAGGTCTGCCCAGGGCACACCGCGCTGAAGCGCCGCCGACACCGTCACGGCCCACGCCTGCATGAGGCCAGAAAGCGTTGAGCCTTGTTTCGCAAGCTTGATGAAAACTTCACCAGGTTCGGCGGACGGCAACGGGTTCACGGTGAGATACACATCGAGTCCGCGGACGCTGAACTTTCGCGTGAGTCCGGCTCGCGTTTCCGGGAATCGATAATCACGTTCCAACGAGGCTACGGTAGACCAACGAGTCGTCCAACGCAAATGACAGTTTGCAACCGTTTCCATCCAAGCGCGGCGATAACGATGCTACGCTACTTCCGTGCTCTTCCAGATCTCCACACCCCTTGGCAACGAACGCAGCCCGGCGTTCATGGACCAAGTGCTCACCGTAATCCATCAGGCAAATGCGCGGCGCCTGCCGATCAGCCTCAATTATTGGTGCGCTCCACACACAGTAACACTCCTCGTTCGCTATCCGCCCGAACTCAAGGCGATCGTTGAGGGGCAACTCGCAAACGCCTACCCGGAGTGCAAGGTTTCACGTCTACCTGAAGATGCTCTCGATCCGCCAAAGGGCTTTGCAACGTACAGAGCTTATCTTTCTTTTCGCCCCGAAATCTTCCTCCTTCGGGATTACAGCCAGTTTGAAGACAAGCTGAAACGAACGGTCGTTGATCCGATTACCGGACTTCTGTCAACGCTCACTCCCGAGAAGCGAAATCCGCTTTATCCGAGAATCGAAATCACGCTACGACCGGCGAGCCGATTTCGCTGTCGCATGGCGGAGTGCATTGTGCGGCGAATCACTCACCCGTTCTTCGTCGCGCATCCCTTTCTCGCAATCCTCTATGCACGAGCGGTCACGAGTCGTTCCGTGTTGATTCGGTGCCTTGCACGGTGCTGCGGCTCTGTTGTCACGCAGGCTGGCAAGCACAGGGCACCAGGCACACGCGCCGCACACGTCGGTGCTTTCGAGAAGTGCAATGGCACACTGTTTGACACGCAGATTCGCCTCACGGTGTTCGCACCAAAGGGACGAGCAGAACGTGCCAAAGCCAAGATCAGAGAAATCGCCGGCGCATTTGGACAATTCAACCCAGCGAGACTCATCGCGTTTGAATTGTCCCACATCCGTA
>JADFIX010000127.1:0-5669 GCA_022566435.1 Planctomycetota bacterium | reverse complement strand
TGCTTCCGCGCAGAGCAACTTTGCTTTCACCGACCGAAGTTGCAACCTTGTGGCATCCGCCAACGGCGTTGGTCCGAACAGAAAGAATGGAAACCGTCGCAAGCCGGGAGATGGAACCCCCGGCGGTCATTCCCCTCGGAAAGGAGGAAGGGGTGGCCGTGCTTGGGCGAACAAAGTTTCGGCGTCGTCGGGAAGTGTTCGGTCTCCGGCCGGATGATCGCCGGAGGCACGTTGCGATCATTGGGAAGACGGGGATGGGCAAGACTACGCTTCTTCATAACTTGATCGCATCCGACATTGTAGCCGGTAGGGGAGTAGCGCTCATTGATCCCCATGGAGACCTCGCGGAGTCGATTTTGAAGACGATCCCAAGGCACCGCACCAACGATGTCGTCTTGTTTGATGCCGGCGATCGCGAGCACCCCATTGCCTTTAACCCGCTCCACTGCGATCGCAAAGAAGATCGGCCGCTTGTCGCCTCGGGCATTGTCTCGGCCTTCAAGAAGCTTTATGCCGATAGCTGGGGCCCGCGGCTCGAGTACATCCTGCGTAATACCGTCCTTGCCCTTATTGAAACGCCCGGCGCGACGCTGGGCTCGATTCTGCGGATCCTCACAGACATTGGCTTTCAGAAGTCTGTCGTCTCCAAGCTCGACGATCCCGTGGTCCGGGCCTTCTTTGAGAACGAATTTGCCAAGTGGAAGCCGAACTTTCGATCGGAAGCGATTGCCCCGATCCAGAACAAAGTTGGCCAATTCATGAGTAATCCCATTCTTCGTGGTATCCTCGATCAGCCGCGTTCCAGACTCGATCTTCGAGAGGTGATGGATCAAGGGCACATTCTCATCGTGAATCTGAGCAAAGGCCGAGTGGGGGAAGATGCCTCGAATCTCCTTGGGTCGCTGCTTGTGACAAGCATCCAGCAAGCCGCGATGAGTCGGGCGGACACCGAAGAAGCGGAGCGTCGCGATTTCTACGTGTATGTTGACGAGTTTCAGAACTTTGCAACCGAATCCTTCGCGACCATCCTCAGCGAAGCCCGCAAGTACCGGCTGAACTTGACGATCGCAAACCAGTATCTTGCGCAAATGGATGAGACGACGCTTGAAGCGGTATTCGGAAACGTGGGCAGTTTGCTTTGCTTTCAAGCCGGCGCGCGCGATGCCGAGATTCTCGCTGAGCAACTGGCCGGGGACATCGAGCCATCGGACGTCATCGCGCTTCCCAAATTCAGGGCTTACGCGAGGCTCCTAATCGACGGCATACCGAGCCGAGCGTTCTCGATGGAGACATTATCGCCGCAGTCTGTGCGGCGCGGGAATGATCGCGCGGCCGTCATTCGCCGGACATCGAGGAGGCGGTACGGCCAGCCGGCCCCTGCGTCGAGGTCAAGCCCTTAAGGTGCACGAGGAGACTAGCGAGGCGTTTGCAAATGCGTAGCGACCGCGATTTAAGTCAACGACTTACTCGCCAGATCCGTCGTCTGGCGCATTTGAAACCGTTCCAACAGGTGCCTTGAGTTCGATCAAAATCGAAATGCATGGAGCCAGGACGATCACTGCAACAATCAGGAAACCGCCCCACGGATAATCGGTCCAGACTTTTGACTCGTAACTGCGGGTAAGCTCGATCAACATGGATGCGACGACAAGACACGGGGAGATGATCACCGACCCAATTCTGAATAGGGGATTCGGTTCCGTAGCCAACGATGGGTACATCGAGAGCGCTTCAATAATTTCGGCGTTGTCAGCTAGTCGTTGGACGATCTGTTTCGCGCGATGCACGGCATAATATGCGAAGATTCCCAATACGAAATAGAAACCGAGTGCGATGAACCACGCAGTGATCGTTGGTACGTCACCGTAGAGAACTTCGACGCGCATTTCTTCATTTTGCGATGCTTCACGTTTCAATCGCAGGCTGAATAACAAGAGACAGAACGCCGCCCCAATTGCCAACATCGTATAGCGTTGGTAGACGCGCACGCATTCGCGGAAGTTCTCAACAAGAACGTGCTGACCATCTGTTATCATCTGGAGATATGCCTACGTAGTTGCCGTTGATTCCAAACGCCGACAAGCGGGACGTGTCACGATTGCGATCTGCTGAAATACAGTCTACCAGGATCAGGCGCAGACGTGATGGATGTTATGCAACTGCGACCTGATTCTGCGAACGTCGTCAATGCAATCGGTTCTTCGGGTCTGGCGACGAAAGACCGAATGAGGCAAGGCGCCGAATTGCCGCTTCTGCTGGCTTGTATGCCAATCGCGCGTTTTCTCCGTGACATCCCCACCGTTCTGTGGCAAGATACCTGCGTGGGAACGCTCGCCCGTGACACGCACCGGCTCGTCCACATGCTTGCGCAACGTGGCTTCTCGGAAGAGCAAGCCGAGGCTGTCGTCGAACTCATCAGCGAGATTGACACCGAACATCTTGCAACGAAGGCGGACATTCAATTGGAGGTGCGGGGATTGGAGATTCGGCTGCTCAAGTGGGCGGTCCCAACCTTGCTCGGCCAGGTTGCCGTGTTCGCCGCTGTCGTCAGATGGCTGCTCGGATGAGGTGCTCGCGGTCGTCCAGATGGGATTTCACGAATGACGTGCTGCTGGCCGGCTAGGCGTTGAGACAAGATCATGCCGCGACGGGTTGAATCTCCTTCCGAAAACGAACGTTTCCGCAGTACGAATTACCAGGGCACGGCATGCGTCCAAAGGTTGAACGCACGAGACAACCAAAACGTTCCGACGGCTAACCGCTGCTGCCGGTCGGTGTATTCGTCTGCAGCGGATCGCACCGAGCTTCGATCGTACGCGACGCGGGCGCCACGGTTGGTTTGCCCAACGATGCATCACAACACTGGACGAGCCAGCAGTTGTCGCGTGGTCGGCTCCGAATTCATCACCGATTGGGCACGATGCGCACCAAGTCTTGACCTATGATTGCCGGACCATCCAACACGTTACCAGTCAAAAGCGCCCACGTGCTCAATTCGTCGAGTGCACCGTTCGCGACTAGCTCCTTCGTCGAGAAGAAAAGCAGCAAGTCCGTGTCACCGTCATCGTCTACATCTTCTTCTCTGACCCTCACGGGCCTAACGGCACTCCCATCGTTCGCGAATACGGCTTCAGGGTCGCCAAATAAGATCGTTTTCTCGTCCACGAACGGAGCAAAGAAATCGTCAGTCGTAAGAATGGCGACTGGGATCATTCCCTTGCTCTTTAGGTTGATCGAATTCGGATCCGAGCCCGGCTTGATGTCGATGTCAACTTCAACACAGGGCGTGACGCTCACTTGCACATTGTCTATTCCCCAACTTTCATTCAAGATGTCGGGGCCGTCGAGAAAGTCGCGGAACGACTGCCCGCTGGCGTCGAGGTAAACGCCGTCGCGGTAGACGAAATACATCGGCACGTCGAGCACGTGCTCGGCGTAGCGCTCGAAGCCCATGCCGTCCTCGAACACGAAGGGCAGGATGCCGCAGCGGTCCGGGTCGGCGTCGGTCCAGATGTGGCTGCGGTAGCTCATGAAGCCGTTGGGCTTGCCCTCGGTGAACGGCGAGTTGGCGAACAGCCCGGTCGCGATCGGCTGCAGCGCCAGGCCGGTGCGGAACTTCTTGACCATGTCGGCCTCGGACTCGAAGTCCAGGTTGACCTGCACGGTGCAGGTCCGGAGCATCATGTCGAGGCCGAGATTGCCCTTGGTCGGCATGTAGGCGCGCATGATCTGGTAGCGCCCCTTGGGCATCCAGGGGACGTCCTCGCGCCGCCATTTGGGCAGGAAGCCGAGGCCGACCAGGCCGATGTCGAGCGGCTCGGCGATCTCCTTGACCTGGGCCAGGTGGACGTGCACCTCGTCGCAGGTCTCGTGCAGGGTTTCCAGCGGCGCGCCGGACAGCTCGAACTGGCCGCCGGGCTCGAGGGTCACGCCGCAGCCGTCCTTGGTCAGCGCGATCGGCTTGCCGGCCTCGAGCACCGGCTCCCAGCCGAAGCGCGCGACCAGGCCCTCGAGCAGCGCCCGGATGCCGCGTGGCCCCTCGTAGGGCAGCGGCCGCAGGTCCTCCCGGGTGTAGGCGAACTTCTCGTGCTCGGTGCCGATGCGCCACGCCCCGGGCGGCTTGCAGCCGGCCTCCAGGTAGCTGACCAACTGCCTCTGGTCGGTGATCGGAGTGCCCGTGGTTTGCGGCGGAGCGGACATGCGCGGGCTCGATGTTGTGGTGAGGGGGGGGTGCGGCCAGCGGGATCGGAAGCGCGCTTGCCCTGGCGCGTCAGTTTGAATTCGGGTCCGGATTGGAAACCCGGAACGCCGGGCGGCTCCCGCCGTCGCCCAGCACCGCCTGCCAGCAGGCGAGCGCGGCGAGCGCCGCCGTATCGGGCCGGAGCAGCCGGGGACCCAGACCGACCAGCGTAACAAACGGCAGTTTCCCTAGGGCGTCAAGCTCACTTTCTGCAAAGCCGCCCTCCGGTCCGGTCATGGCTGCCCAGGGCGCGGCGCGCGCCGCGGGATCGGCCGCGAAGCCGGCCAGCACCTCGCCGATCGGCCGCGCCGGGCCGGCTTCGGCGCACAGCAACAGGCGCCGCTCGGCCGGCCAGTCCGCCAGCAGCGGGCCGAGCTCGCGCGGCGCGCGCACCTCGGGCAGGCTCAGGCGGCCACACTGCTCGGCCGCCTCGCGCACGTTCGCCGTCAAGCGCGCGCGGTTGACCCGGGCGACCCTGGTATGGCGCGTGATCACCGGCTGCAACAGGGCGCAGCCGAGCTCGGTCGCCGTCCGGGCCAGGACGTCGATGGGCGCGCGCTTGACCGGCGCGAACACCAGCCAGATGTCGGGCTCGGGCTCGGGCGCGCGGCGCAGGCTCTCGACCGCGAGGCGCCCCCGGCCGCGGCCCAGGGCGTCGACGCGCGCCAACCACTCGCCGTCGCGCGCGTTGAACGCGGCCAGCGCCGCGCCGGGCTTGAGCCGGAGGACGTCGCGCAGGTGGTGGGCCTGGCCGGGTTCGAGATCGACCCGGGCGCCGGGCGCCAGCTCCGCCGCCAGATACAGCCGGGCCGCGATACGGGGTTCGGTCATGATCAACGCTCCTTGGCTTTAATCTCCGTCTTGAGCGCCGGGCCTCTCGCGGTCAAGATTAGGCCATGGCAGCGCCACCGGAAACACCCGCCGAACGGGCGGCGCGGGCGAGCGACATCCGGCCCGGCCATTGGGTCCTGCGGCGCGCGCCCGGCCCCTTACGGCCCTACCTGCGCCTGGCCCGCATCGATCGGCCGATTGGCACCTGGCTGCTGCTGTTTCCCTGCTGGTGGAGCCTGAGCCTGGCGGCCTCGGCCGGCGCCCGGCCGCCGGACCCGCGCCTGATCGGGCTGTTCGCCCTCGGCGCCCTGGTCATGCGCGGGGCCGGCTGCACCTACAACGACATCGTCGACCGCGACATCGACGCCCGGGTCGCGCGCACCGCCGGGCGGCCGATCCCCAGCGGCCAGGTCTCGCTGACCCAAGCAATCGCGTTCCTGGCCGCGCTGCTGGCGCTCGGCCTGGCGGTCCTGCTCCAGTTCAACGATTTGGCGGTGGCGCTGGGGCTGGCCTCGATCGCCCTGGTGTTGGCCTACCCGTTCATGAAGCGCGTGACCTACTGGCCCCAGGCCTGGCTCGGCCTGGCCTTCAACTGGGG
>JADFIX010000126.1 GCA_022566435.1 Planctomycetota bacterium | reverse complement strand
GAGGCCACGGCGCGGAAGTGGGTGGCGCTCTTCCATTCGTCGCGATTGGCCACTTTCAGGTACGCTTCATGGACGAGCGCCGTCGGTTGCAGCGTGTGATCAGCGCGCTCTCGCCGCAGGTACTCGCCGGCGATCCGATGAAGGTCGTCGTAGACTTCTCGAGCGAGTTCGGGGACGTCATTGCGCGAGGATCGGTGTTTCTTCGACATACCAACGGTATTGTCGGGGGCGCTCGCAGGTCGGTCAATCGCCAAAAGAGGCGTCTCGCCGAAACGAAGACGCCTCAACGCGCTGGCGCCAAGCAGCCTCGTCATCCGACCTCCCCATTTCCTCGTACAGGTTCTGGAGCAGGAACGCGACGCGTCCGGTGGCGCGGTGCTTGGAACCAAGCTGAGACTCTAGACGGCCGTACCATTCGAGGGCCAGCGCCTCCGCAGAATCCATGTCGCCACCGAGGGCCGTGGCCGTGACAAGGATTTCGAGCGCAGCGAGGCTTTCGCGATGTGCTTGTCCCAGTTCGCGTTCGCATGTCGTCAGCAACGCGCGTGCCTGCAGAACCGCCGCATCGAAGTTGCCGTGCCTCATCTCGTCGCGTACAAGGTTCTGACGCCGCCGCAGCGTGCTGATGTGTACCGGTCCGAGCACGCGCTCGCTGCGCTCAGCGGCCTCGCGTATCAACAACGTGGCCTCGTCGATGCGTCCCATGTTGCTATACAGCGCCGCGAGATTGGCGATTGAGCCGATGGTGTATGGATTATCGTCGCCGAGCACGGCCCGTCTTCGTTCCAGGCACTCCTCAATGAGCGGCAGCGCCTCATCGAACCGACGCATTTCCAGCAGCATTTTCCCCAGGTTGTTCTGCGCCGTGAGCGTGTCGACGTGACCGGCACCGTGTCGGGCACGCGTCCAGTCGTAGTCCTCTCGGTAGAGGCGCTCCGCCTCATCGTCCTGTCCTAGATCGTCCAGTACAATCGCAAGATTCTGGCGGATCCGTGATGCGACCTCAGAGTCCGGCACGTTCAGCCGTTGCTGCGCTTGGCGTAGGAGCGCCTCGGCCTCCTCGAGACGATCCAACTGGCTCAACGTTAGCCCGAGCAACGCCATCGCCCGAAGCGTGGGTTCGCCGCGCGGGCCGGCCTCCGCCTCAAAATCCGCCACCGCCGATCGCTGGTGCCGCTCGGCATCCTCGAAGGCACCGAGCAAATAGTATGTCCAACCGATCGTGTCTTGGAGTTCGCCCCGTACAAGCGGCGCGTTCTCGAAACGATCATGTAGGTGCGCTGCGGCGGCGTCGAGCATCTCGCGCACGGTCAACGGCTTGCCCGCGGTCTTGGCCGGATCGATCGATGTAAGCATTTCGCGCAGAAAATCCGCAACGTCCCGGCGTGTACGTGCCTCGGCACGCACTCGTGAGGCCTGCCACGCCACGGCTCCCGCGCCCACGACTAGCACGAGCAAAGCAACAGCCATGCCTGCCACGAGACCGCGATTACGACGCGCGAACCGGCTCAACTGGTACAGAGCCGTCGCGGGACGAGCGACGATCGGCTGGTGTTCGAGGAACCGGCGGATGTCCGCCGCCAGATCGGACGCCGATTGATACCGATCCTCCGGGCGTTTTCGTAACGCCCTGCGGACAATCGTTTCGAGGTCACCACGCAGATTGCGGCTGACGGTTGTAAGCGATCGCGGCTCGGATTCCTCGATCACGCGAATCGCACTGGCGATCGCGCCATCACCCAGATCGTAGGGCAACCGTCCCGACAAAAGTTCATAAAGGATCACGCCGAGCGCATACACATCCGATCGCGTATCGAGTTGGTCGGTGGCCAAACTCACCTGTTCGGGGCTCATGTACGCCAGCGTGCCCACGAGTTGGCCGGGAGTGGTGTACAGCGTGGCCTGCACGTCGGCATCGGTCGCGCGGGCGACACCGAAATCCAGGATCTTGGGTACCTTGTCTTCGGTCACCAGGATGTTCGCGGGCTTCAGGTCGCGGTGAATGACGCCCTTTTGATGGGCGTGTTGGACCGCGTCGCAGATCGCGATGAACAGCTCCAGTCGCGCCTCGATCGACGGCTGCGCTTGCGCGATGAACCTGTCCAACGTAACGCCATCGACTAGTTCCATGGCGAAGAACGGTCTCGGACCGCTCCCGGCGTCCCAGGTGCCGGCCTCGTAGATTTGGGCGATGCCCGGGTGCTGAAGACGGGCGAGCACGCTGGTCTCGAACTCGAAACGCCGCCGCAGTTCATCCGTTACCAATCCGGTGTGCATCATCTTCAGTGCGACCTGCCGTCGAGGGTGATCCTGCTCGGCGCGATACACGACGCCCATGCCGCCACGACCGAGGGTGTCGATGATTCGAAAGTGACCGATTCGTTCCGGGGCGAGCCCTGTAGATAGGTCCGTCGGTTGGATTGGGTCGTCGAGCACGCCGCCGCGATTATGACGAGCCAGGAGTGCCACGACTTGTTCACGCAGCTCGGGCACATTGCGGCATGCGTCATCGAGGTAGGCGGTGCGAGCTTCGGGTTCTAGCCCGCGAGCGTGCTCGAACAGCGCTGCCAGCCGTTCGAACTGATCTGGATGGGTCATGGAAACCATTGTGACATGCCCATGCGACGAATGCGACCGGCCCGACACTACGTCCGTCGGGGTTAGTGCTGGAAACAGCTCCTAGGGCCCGGAACCCCCGTTTCTGGCTGGCCTATGCCGCTGGAGAGGCCGACCTGCGACTCTGGTGACATTTCCCACGCCTGGCTGCCCTTCAACTGGCTTGAATAGCTCACCGGCGCATTTGAGCCGATACCGGTGCGAACCGCCAGGACCGAGGCGGAGCCCTGATTTGTTGATGACGCAAGAAGGGTCTATCGGCTACACTTGTCGGCTGGGTCAGTCGGCCGTGGTTGCAACGGACCCGATACAGGGTCGAGGAGGTGCAACATGGCGACTGAGAAAGTTGGTGTATATCGGAAATACCATGGAGCGGTTCCCAACGAAAAGTCCGGAACGCCGCTAGCGAAGAGCGAGTGGCCGCGAGCGCGACCATTCAGCTGGGCGGTACGGTGGTTCGGCTCGGACGGGAAGCGGTTCAGCAAGAGCTTCAAGAACAGAAGGGAGGCAAGAGGGGAAAAGGGGACATTCTACTTTTTCTTCTCCAATCGCGAGCATTCTTTTGAGCCACCCGTCAACAAAAGTAGAATGTCCCCTTTTCTGCTCTCTTTCTGCTCTTTTCTGCTTCTGGACACTCCGCGGCGGGCCTACGGAGGCGCGCTTCCTTCCAGTTCTTGGCGGTATCGGCTTGCGAGCGCGGTTCGCCCGGACGACTCGTATTGCGCGACCAGATCCTCGATGACGCCTTGGGCTTGCGTCGACTGATCGCCGAACTTGGTTCGCACTTGCTCGAGAGCCGCAAGTAACCAAGTCTCGGCCTCCTCGTATCGCGCGGCGCGGGTCAGCACTCGCCCCAGTACCTGCTTTGTGGCGGCGATATGCGGATGGTCCTTGGCGAGCTTGTTGATCTGGATGCTGAGCGCTGATCTGCACAGTGACTCTGCCTCGTCGAGTTGGTTCATTTCGCACAAACATCGGGCAAGGTTGATCTGGTCATTGGCCACCTGCGGATGATCGTCGCCCAGCGCCGTGCGACGAATCGCCAGGGCCTGCTCATACATTTCGCGGGCCTCTTCGTGCGCGCCTTGCTTGTAGAGGATAAACGCCAGGTTGTTCAGGCTGGTCGACACGTCGGGATGCTCTTCACCCAGCTTGGCGCGGCGAATCGCGAGTGATTCGCGGTGTAGCTCCATCGCCTCTTCGTAGCGCTCCAGTTGGGTCAGCGTCAGACCGAGGTTGTTGAGCGACTTGGCGACCATCGGGTGATCGTCGCCGAGCGTTTCACGGCGCATGTCGAGCGCTTCGCGGAAGATCGACACGGCGTCTTCGTGGCGTCCCCGTTTGTAGACGCACGAGCCCAGGTTGTTCAGTGCCCGAGCGATATCGGGGTGCGCTTGACTGTATTTCTTGCGTAACAAATCGACGACGTCACGAAACATGGGCTCTGCTTCTTCGTAGTTGCCGTTCATCATGGCCGCGAACGCCACGTTGCCCATCACACCGATCGTGTCCAGATGGTCGTCACCAAACAGATTTCGTATTAGGCGCAAGCATTCTCGCTGGAGCGTTTCCGCCGTCACGTAGTCGCCGTCGGAATGGTGGGCCCGTGCGAGGTTGTTCAGGCTGGTCACGAAGTCCATGCTCTGCTCGCCCAGCAGCTCGGAACGAATCTCGAATGCTCGTTCGAACAGCGGGCGACCCTCGTCGTACTTGCCCTGGTCGTAGAGCAACTGCGCCAAGTGATTCATGCTCGTGGCGACACGAGTGTCCATCTCGCCAAACAGCGCCAGCTCGGTTTCCAACGCCCGCCGGTGAAGACCTTCCGCATCCGCGAAGCGTCCCAACTGCTTCAGCGTATACCCCAGCTCGTTCATGCTCGCCGTGCACTCCTCCGATCGCTCTGAGTACAGCTCGATTGCCAGGGCCAGCCCACGCTCGTGGTGCGGCAGCGCTTCGCCGAAGAGGCCGAGGGCGACATAGGAATGGCCGATCGTCTGGCGCACGTCGCGCTCGACCGCCGGATGGTCGGCCAACTCCGTCTCCGCCCGCTCCGCGGCCGCATCCAGCACCTGACGCACGGTGACCTCCGGTCCGGTGTTCCGCGGGTCGACGGATGCCAGCATTTCATTCAGGAACTCGTTGACCGCCGTCGCGATCGCGGCCTGCGTCTCGGCCACGGCGCGCTGCCGAGACTCTGCGACGGCGAACGTAATCGTGGAAACGACGCCGGTCGCAAGCACAAAGAACACGACCGAAGCGGCTGCGACGAATCCGCGATTGCGACGCACAAATCGCGAGACAAGATACACCGTGGTCGGCGGCCCGGCAGTGACCGGCTCGTGTCGCTGGAATCGGCCGATATCGGCGCTAAGTTCGGCCACCGAGGCATAGCGACGCGACCGCTGTTTCTCCAGGCATTTCATGGTGATCCATTCGAGGTCGCCTCGGATCTTGCGCAGTAGGGTCGCGACATCCGTTCCTCGATTTCGTGCCGCGTCCTGCCGGCCGGCACCAGCGGTGCTTAGCCGTGTGGCCGGCTTCGGTGGTTCCTGCTGTTGGACCAGTCGCCGCCACTCATCAGGGCTCGTGCCGGCAATTGAGTTGGTTTCCAGCGGGCGCATGCCAATAAGAAGTTCGTAGAGTAAAACGCCGAGCGAATAGATGTCGGTGCGGGTGTCGATGTCCGCCGAATCCGCGCCGGCCTGCTCCGGGCTCATGTATTCCGGCGTTCCGATCATCACGCCATGCTCGGTATAGAGCGTCTGCTCCGTCAATCGCTGATTTGTCGCCTTCGCCACGCCGAAGTCGATGACCTTCGGAACCGGCGCTCCGTTCTCTTCGGTGACGAGTATGTTTGACGGCTTGATGTCGCGATGGATGACGCCCTTTTGATGGGCGTGCTGAATGGCCTCGCACACGCGGACAAACAGCGCGAGTCGCGCACCGATGCCCAGCCGCTCCCGATCGCAGTAGTCGGTAATCCGCAGGCCGTTGACGTATTCCATCACGAAATAGGGTCTTCCATCCGCGGATACGCCGGCGTCGAAGACTCGGGCGACGTTTGGGTGGTTCATCAGGGCGAGCGCTTGGCGCTCCGCGTCGAATCGCGCGATGACCCCGCGGGTGTCCATCCCCAGCTTGATGAGCTTGACGGCCACGCGCCTTCGTAGCGGCTTTTCCTGTTCGGCGAGATAGACCGTACCCATGCCACCCTCGCCGATCATTTCGAGAATCCGGTAGGGGCCGACTGATTCCGGATCTAGTCCACGATGCAATGCACGATCCGACGCCAACTCGTCGACGGCTTCCACAATGGCGTTGGGAGAAACCATCGGCGTGTCCATCCGCGCGCGGGCTGCGGCGTGGAACTCCAGAAGCGATTCAACTTCCTGCCTTACGACCGTTTCCGCACCGCACGACTCTAAATAGGATGGGCGAGAATCAGGCTCAACCTCGAGAACCCGCTCGAAGAGTTCTTCGACTTCTTGCTGAGCTTTGGGTGTCAATTCACTCACCCGTCTGCATCTCCCGCATGAGCCATGTCCGGGCATACTCCCAGTCCCTTTTCACCGTCGCTAGAGATACGCCGAGATTCTCGGCGATTTGGCTCATTTCAATTCCCGCAAAAAAGCGCTGCTCGACCACTTGCGCCTTACGCTTGTCCCGCTCGGCGAGTCGTTTCATGGCTTCATCCAGCGCCACAATGTCTAGGCTACGCCCGTCCGTAACCGCTACGTCGTCATGAAGAGGGACTCTCGCGGCTCCACCGCCGCGCTTGGCCGCCGCACGCTTCTCGGCGTGGCTGACGAGAATGCGGCGCATCACCATCGCCGCGATGGCCATGAAATGCCCGCGATTGCGGTAATTCGCATCTCGTTGACCCACCAGTTTTAGATACGCCTCATGAACGAGCGCGGTCGGTTGAAGCGTGTGACCATGACGTTCTGATTTCAGACACTTGGCCGCGATGGCCCGTAGCTCGCGGTATAGCAGGGGAATCAGGGCTTCGGAAGCCGCGCAATCGCCCTCTCGCATCCTATCCAGCAGCCGGGTTGTTTCGGATGGCGCAACCATGATACATTTTTCGAGTTTTTTTGAGACGCCGCGTACTCCTTTCCGGCGGTCTAGCTCAGAGAACGCGGCTTATGCCTCGCACGGCATTCTATCAGAAAGCGACGCAGACTGCCCGGCCGTGGGGCAATTGATGATCGCCGGCTTTTTCGCCAGAAACCAAGCATCGATCGAGGGTGCGTAGACACGTAGCGCCCCGATGAGGAGTGAGATTATGGCATCCAGAATCTGTGCCACGAACGGAAACCGAAGCCGCTGCCTCAAAGCGCGGCAGCTTAAGATTTCGGTAGATGGGAAATGTCGGGGCAGAGGCCGGATTGGCATCCCGGCGCGCCGGGCGTGCGGGCAAATAGGCCCGATGCACGGCGGTCCCGACGTGCGTCGGGATCGCTCTGGCTTGAGTCGAGTGGGGCATCTTGAGTACGAGGGCGACTCGAGGTCTAACCAATGGAAAATCTCGGATCATCTGTCTCTTGCCGTCACAGATCGGATCCAGCAGATCAGGAGAAAACCGATGCGAAACGCCATACCCTTGGCCGTGCTTGTCGGAGTCCTCGGGATACCCTTCTCGAACGCCGTGCATGCCGCCACGCTCAACGTTGATCGAAACGATGGCGGGTGTAACGACGTGGTTGGCACGCCGTATTGCACGATCCAGGCAGCGATCGACGACGCGGTCCCGAGCATGCACCAGGTCAGCGTGGCGCCAGGGACGTACAACGAGATTATCGACCTGCTCGGCAAAGCCATCACTGTGCGGAGTTCTGGCGGGCCATCGGTCACTACGATTGACGCGACAGGCGTGGCGGACCCAGGGGATGGGCTGCCCGTGGTTCGCTGCGACAGCGGGGAGGGCCCGGACACGGTGCTGGACGGATTCACCATTACCGGAGGCACGGGACAAACGATCCTCGGTTCGGAAAGTCAAGGCGGCGGGATGTACAACAACGGCAGCAGCCCGACGGTGATGAACTGCGTGTTCAGCGCCAACATGGCCGACACCAACGGCGGCGGGATGTTCAACGCCAGTAGCGCCCCGACGGTGACGAACTGCACGTTTAGCGGGAACATGGCCCAGCGAGGCGGCGGGATGTTCAACTTCTTCGAGGGCAGCCCGACGGTGACGAACTGTATTGTCTGGTCGAACGCGGGGGGCGAGATCGTCGAGGCGTCCGGGGCGGTGACCACGGTGACGTACAGCGATGTCCAGGGGGGCTGGTCCGGGGCCGGAGGCAACAATATCGATGTCGATCCGCAGTTCGCCGACGCCGATCTGCGGCTGTCGCCCGGCTCGCCGTGCATCGACGCGGGTGACAACACGGCCGTGCCCGCGGGCATCACCACCGACCTCGATGGAAACGCCCGCTTCGTGGACGATGGCGCCACCCCGGATACCGGCAACGGCAGTTGCCCCGTGGTGGACATGGGGGCCTTCGAGTTTCCGTCGTTCGTCGATACCGATGGAGATGGTGTGGAGGACGGCTGCGATCCCTGCCCG